>JAUMVH010000066.1 GCA_030530245.1 Ruminococcus sp. | reverse complement strand
ATAGCGTCGATGTCGTAGGGAACTTCCTTCGTGATGATGTCTGTAGCACCGCAGGCGATTCCCGTATTTACAGCGATGTGACCTGCGCCTCTGCCCATTACCTCAACAACGGAGCATCTGTCGTGGGACTGCGATGTGTCGCGGAGCTTGTCCACGAGCTCCATAGCCGTGTTCATAGCTGTATCGAAGCCGATAGTGTAGTCCGTGCAGGCGATATCGTTGTCGATAGTGCCCGGCAGACCGATACAGAGCACGCCCTTTGACGAGAGGTCAGCCGCGCCTCTGAACGAGCCGTCGCCGCCGATGACAACGAGTCCCTCGATACCGAGCTCGTCGCACTTTGCCTTAGCCTTGAGAACGCCCTCTTCAGTCCTGAACTCGGGGCATCTTGCTGTATAGAGGACAGTACCGCCTCTGTGGATTATATCGGAAACGCTTCTCTCGTCCATCTGGAAAATGTCGCCTGTGATAAGACCCGCATAGCCTCTGCGGATACCGTAGACCTCCATGCCCTTGCTGAGAGCAGTTCTGACTACAGCTCTTACAGCCGCGTTCATTCCCGGAGCGTCGCCGCCGCTCGTCAGTACGCCGATTTTCTTGATCATAATTACTTCTCCATTCTGCACCTTGCGTATATTATCTGCGAGGTTATACTCAACAGTTCAATTCCATACGTATTTATTTTACCGCTTTTCCGCTTAATTGTCAAGTAGAATCACGATAAATATAAAAAAATAATATAATTACCTGATAAGCCCGATGTTTTCGCGCGGGAAAACCGCCGAAAGCTCCGCGAAGCTGTCCGCGTTTACGGCTATATTCAGCGGCTGACGCGGGCGCACGGTCTTTTTCACGTCCGTGAGATAGAGGCAGACCTCGGTCTCGCCGCTATATCTTGCGCATATCTCCCGCAGCCTGTCGGTCGGCACCTCGTCCGAGCGCACCTTTATGCACAGCCTCATCCTGCCGACCATAGCCGCAAAGCCCGTTTCGGGGACGGCGCTCTCGCACACTATGGAGTAGCTGTCGTCCTTCTGCGAGACCCTGCCGCATATATAAAGTATATTGCCCTCGCCGAGCGACGAGCCCGCCGCCGCGAAGAGGTCGGGGAAGACGACGGCTTCGAGCTCGCCCGTGTCGTCGGAGAGCGTGAGGAAGCACATCTTGCTGCCGCTGCGCGTGACGTGGAGCTTGCGCTCCTGCACGACACAGAGCATACGCACGTTCTCGCCGTCCTTGTGGTTTCCGCACGCGATATCGAAGGTCTTCACCGTCCGCAGGAGCGCCGACAGGTGCTCGTACTCCGAGACGGGGTCGCCGCTGAGGTAGATGCCCGCGGCTTCCTTCTCCATCGCGAGGAGCTTTTTCCGCTCGTATTCGGGCTTGAACGGTATCCTGATATTGAGGCTCTCGGTGCCCGACGAGCCGAAGAGGTCGAGCTGCCCCTCGATGACTCCCCTGCTGCCGCTGCCCGTCATATCGAGCAGCATTTCAAAGCAGTCGAGCATCTGTCTGCGGTTGAGCCCGAGTCCGTCGAAGGCTCCCGCTTTTATGAGGTTCTCGAGGGCTTTTTTGTTGAGCTCGCGCCCGCCGATACGCTCGCAGAAGTCCTGCAAGCTGCGGAAATCGCCGCCGCGCTCGCGGTCGCTGATTATCTTGTCGGCGAGCCCGCCTCCCGCGTTCTTCACGGCGATGAGCCCGAAGTACATCTTACCGTAGGCATAGGTAAAGCCCCGCATACTGCGGTTCACGTGCGGGCAGAGCACCTCTATCCCCGCGCTTCGGCAGTCGCCGATATACTCAGCGAGCTTGCCCGTGTTGCCCATGACGCTCGACATCAGCGCCGCCATATAGATGCCGCGGTAGTGGCATTTCAGGTACGCCGTCTGATACGACAGATAGGCGTAAGCCGCCGCGTGGGACTTGTTGAACGCGTACGAGGCGAAGCTCACCATCTCGTCGAAAATGGCATTCGCGGCTTCGTTCGATACGCCGTTTGCCTCCGCGCCCTGCACGAAGCTCTCGCGCTCGCTGAGCATGACGTCGTGTTTTTTCTTCGCCATAGCGCGCCGCACGATATCGGCGTGCCCGTAGGAATAGCCCGCGAGACGGCGGCATATCTCCATGACCTGCTCCTGATACACCATAACGCCATAGGTGTCGGCGAGTATCTCTTTGAGCTTGGGGTGGATATAGCGTATATTCTCGGGATTTTTCTTGTTCTCGATGTACACGGGGATAGACTTCATCGGACCGGGGCGGTACAGCGAGAGCACCACGATAAGGTCCTCGAGGCGTTCGGGCTGGAGGTCGATGAGCTTCTGCGTCATGCCGCCGCTCTCGAACTGGAAAACGCCCGCTGTGTCACCCTCCGAGAGCATACGGTACACTGCCGCGTCGTCGGTGGGGATACGGCTGATGTCGAAGTCGGGGCGTGAGCGGTGTATCTCGCGGACGGCGTCGCGGATTATCGTGAGGTTGCGCAGTCCGAGGAAGTCCATTTTCAGCAGTCCGAGCGACTCGAGGTACTCCATCGTGTACTGCGTGGTTATCGTGTTGTCGTTGCGCTGGAGCGGCACGAGGTCGTCGAGCGGCACCGCCGAGATAACGACTCCCGCCGCGTGAGTGGAGGTGTGGCGCGGCATACCCTCGAGCCTGAGCGCGAGGTCGATCAGCCGCTTCACCGAGCTGTCGGAGCGGTAGAGCGCCGCGAGGTCGGGGTTCTCACGCAGCGAGAAGCTAAGGTCGCCCTTGGGGTCTATCAGCTTCGCTACCCTGTCGCCGAGCTGGTACGGCAGTCCGAGCACGCGCGCGATATCGCGTACAGCCGCCTTCGCCTTGAGCGTATCGAAGGCGATTATCTCCGAGACCTTGTCCGCGCCGTATTTGCGCACAACGTAGTCCTTGACGTACTGCCTGCCCTCGATACAGAAGTCGATGTCGAAGTCGGGCATACTCACGCGCTCGGGATTGAGGAAGCGCTCGAACATGAGGTCGAATTTTATCGGGTCTATGCCCGTTATGCCAATGCAGTAGGCGACGAGGCTGCCCGCGCCCGAGCCTCGCCCCGGTCCGACGGGAATGTCGTTCTCGCGCGCGAAGCGAATGAAGTCCCACACGATGAGGAAATAGTCGGTGAAGTGCTTCTCGGTGATGACCGAAAGCTCGTAGTCGAGCCGCTTAACTATGCTTCCCGCGACGTTCTGACCGTAGCGCCTGTACAGTCCCGCGTAGGCGAGGTCGCGGAGGTAGGCGTCGTTGTCGGACACGCCCTCCACCTCGAAATGCGGTATCTTTATCGCGCTGTCGAAGTTCATATCGACATTGCAGCGCTCGGCTATGAGCGCGGTATTCGTCACCGCCTGCTCGTGCCCGCGGAAGAGCTCCGCCATCTCGTCGGCGGACTTGACGTAGAACTCGTCCGTCTCGAAGCCCATACCCGTCGGCTCGCCGAGGAGCCTGCCCGTCTGTATGCACAGGAGCACGTTTTGCAGCTCCGAATCCGCCTTCTCGATGTAGTGGCAGTCGTTCGTCGCGGCGAGGGGTATGCCCGTCTCCGCGGACAGCCTGTACAGCTGCGGGAGTATCGCCCGCTCGTCGCGTATGCCGTGGTCCTGCACCTCGAGGAAGTAGCTGCCCTCGCCGAAGATGTCGCGGTACTCGAGCGCCTTCGCCTTTGCGGCGGCGTACTGACCGTCCGTGAGCAGGCGCGGCACCTCTCCGATGAGGCACGCCGACAGGCATATCAAGCCCTCGTGGTACTTCCTCAGCAGCTCGATATCCACGCGCGGACGGTTGTAAAAGCCCTCGATAAAGCCCGCAGATACGAGCTTTACGAGGTTGCGGTAGCCCGTGTTGTTCTCGCAGAGCAGTATCAGGTGATACGGGCGCGCGTCGAGCCTCGGCTCGCGGTCGAAGCGCGTCCTCGGCGCGACGTATACCTCGCAGCCGATTATCGGCTTCACGCCCGCATTTTTCGCCGCTTTCCAGAACTCCGCAACGCCGTACATATTGCCGTGGTCGGTGATGGCGACGGCGGTCTGACCGAGCTCGCGGACGCGCTCAACGAGCCTGCTGATACGGCACGCACCGTCGAGCAGGCTGTACTGCGTGTGGACGTGCAGATTTACGAAGCTGTCACTTCTCACGGCTGCCTCCGTTCCTTATCTCGTCGGCTATCCTCGCAAGCTTTTTGAAGTGGTGGTTGTCTCCCGAGCGGCTTATCGGCTCCGAGAGAGCCGCGCCTATCTCGCTCAGGCTCATGCCCGAGCTCTCGAGCCTGAGCTCCGCCACCTCGCGCAGCTCCTCCGACAGGCTGTCGAGCCCGATAGTTCCGGCAATGAGGCGGATATCCTCCTGCTGCTTCATTGCCGCCGCGACCACCTTGTCGATGTTGGCACTGTCGCAGTTGGCGATGCGGTTAGCCTTGTTGCGTACGTCCTTGTATATCTTCACGTTCATCAGCTCGAGCGTGCACTGCTGGGCGCCGATGAAGGTGAGCGTGTCCTCGATAGACTCGCTGCCCTTGATGTAGACGACCGTCTGACCGCGGCGCTTGGTGGTGCGGGCGGTGACGCCTATGTCCCCGAGCAGCGACACGAGCTCGAGCGCGAGGTTCTCGCACGGCACGCTGAACTCGAGGTGGTACTCCTTCTCGGGGTCGTTGACGCTTCCGCAGGAGAGGAAGACTCCCGCCGTGAAAACGCCGAGGCTCGAGGTCGAGACGAGCTCCTCGTCGAAGGAGCGCACGCCGTCCGTGAAGCGGTATTTCGCGAAAATATCGCCTATCAGCGCAGGCTCGGTGATGTCATAGATGTAGAGGGTCTTGCCGCTCGCGCTCTCCGAGAGGCGGCACGTGAGCTCCTGATGGAACACTCTGCGGAACAGCTCCGCGAACGCGTCCGCGGCGGTCTTGCTCTTGCTCTGGAAGGATATGCGCTCGGGACTGAGGTGGCGGCAGTACAGGAGCATTCCGTACAGACACGCGAATCGCCTGTCCTTGTCGGTTATCGCCGAGCATATCTCTTTTCTGACTTCGTTTGAAAATGACATTTCTTTCTCCAATCGGTTCTCGCTCTGTAGGGGCCGCCTTTGGCGGTCCGTTAATTACGTAACCGCCACCGTGTTCGGATTCTGCGGACGCCCAAAGGGCGCCCCTACACGAATACGTTGATTCAACCAAATGTAGGGGACGCCGCCTCGGCGTCCCGTAAGTTTTTCGTATGCCTGCGGTCGAGGGCGCCCGCCCCTACACGATGGTGATTTAGTCAAAGATGTCCGCACACCCGAGAGTATGCGGACAATTTTCAGAATTTACGGTCTTTGGTGATATCGCGGTGGTACTTCTGCACCTTGTAGTGCTTCTCCGTGAGGTGCTTCGCCATGTACTCCGCAAACGTTATCGAGCGGTGCTTTCCGCCCGTACAGCCGAACGCGATAACGAGCTGGCTCTTGCCCTCCTGCACGTACATCGGGATAAGGAAGTCGATGAGGTCGGTGAGCTTCGCAAACAGCTTCTGCGACTGCTCAAAGCCCATGACGTAATCCTGCACACAGCTCTCGATACCCGTGTGGCTCTTCAGCTCCTTCACGTAGTAGGGGTTCGGCAGGCACCTCACGTCGAACACGAGGTCCGATTCCGTGGATACGCCGTACTTGAAGCCGAACGACATCACCTTTATCATCAGCGAATCCGACGTGCGCTCGAGGAATATCGACTTGACCTGCTCCTTGAGCTGAGCGGCGGAATAGTTCGAGGTCTCCATATAGTAGTCCGCGACCTCCCTGAGCTGCGAGAGCTGGTTGCGCTCGTACTGTATCGCCTCGTGGAGGTTGCCGTTGAACTTCTCGTCGAGCGGGTGCTTGCGGCGGGTCTCCTTGTAGCGCTTTATCAGCACCTCGTCGTTCGCCTCGATGAAGAGCACCCTCACCCTCACGTCTGACTCGGATTTGAGCTCCTGCCACGCGTGGAAAATCTCCGCGAACATATCGCCCGTCCTGATGTCGACCGCCACCGCTATCCTGTCGATACCCGTATCCGACTTGCGGCACAGGTCGACGAACTGCTGTATCAGCTTCGGCGGGATATTGTCAATGCAGTAGAAACCGATGTCCTCCATGACGTCCATAACGCTCGATTTGCCCGAGCCTGACATTCCTGTAACTATCAATAGATCCATATGTGCTGCTCCTGCCGTTTATCTGAGGATAACGGGTTCGAGCTCGAGCCTGAATCCCGTCTTGTCGAAAACTATCTTCTTTATGTCCTCGCACAGCTCGAGGACGTCGCTGCACGTAGCGTCGCCCGTATTGATGACGAAGCCGCTGTGCTTCTCGCTGACCTGCGCGCCTCCGCGGCTGAGCCCCTTGAGCCCGCACTGGTCTATCAGCAGCGAGGCGTAGCTGCCCTCGGGGCGCTTGAAGGTGCTGCCCGCACTCGGGTACTCGAGCGGCTGCTTCGAACTGCGCTTCTGCATACACTCCGTCATAGCCGCCTTTATCGCGGACGGCTCGCCCTTTTCGAGCTTCATCGTCACGGAGGTGATGATACACTCCCTGTCCGAGAAAATGCTGTGCCTGTAGGTGAGCTGCATATCCTCCGCGTCAATGGTGCGGATATTGCAGTCCTCGTCGATGTACTGGGCGGAGACGACGATATCCTTCATCTCGCTGCCGTACGCGCCCGCGTTCATATACAGCGCGCCGCCGACAGTCCCGGGGATACCGAAGAGGTTCTCCATGCCTGTGAGTCCCTGCTGCTGGGCGTGGACGCACGCCGAGGCGAGCAGAGCTCCCGCCTGACACTTCACGGTGTCGTCCTCGATGGTGATACCCGCGAAATCGCTGCCTATGAGCAGTATCACGCCGTCGAAGCCGTCATCGGACACGATGATGTTGCTCCCCCTGCCGAGGACGCCGTACCTTATGCCGTTTGCCTTCAGGTATTTCAGCAGCTCCGCCGCCGAAACGGCTGAGTTTATGCTGATGAGCGCCCTGCACGGACCGCCTATGCGGAACGTCGTGAGCTCCTTGAGGGAGCGCTCGGGCGTTATCTTGCAGCCCAGCTTCTCGCAGAGGGCTGTCAAACCGTTTAAATTAACCATTGTCTCTCTCCAAGCCTTATCAGAATGATTCGTAGTTTCTTACCGTTTCCTTGGGGTCCGACTCCATGCCGAGCCTGTGGAGGAGCTCCGCGGCGGCATTGTAGCCCATTTTCTTCTGCCTGTTGTTCATGGCGGCAACTTCGAGTATCACCGCGAGGTTACGTCCTGGCTTGACGGGTATCGTCAGCGAGGGTATCTTTACGCCGAGCAGGCTCACGTACTCCGTATCCACGCCCATTCTGTCGTAGACCTTCTCCGAGTTCCACTGCTCGAGCTCTACCACGAGGTCGAGCTTCTCGGTCATCTTTACGGCACCGATACCGAAAAGCCTGCGGGCGTTGATGATACCGATACCGCGCAGCTCGAGGAAGTGGCGGATATTGTCGGGCGAGCTGCCCACAAGGCTGATATTCGACACCTTGCGTATCTCCACCGCGTCGTCGGCTACAAGCCTGTGTCCGCGTTTTACGAGCTCTATGGCAGTTTCGCTCTTACCTACGCCGCTCTCGCCCGTGATGAACACGCCCTCGCCGTATATCTCGATGAGGACGCCGTGGCGGGTGACTCTCGGCGCGAGGTTGAGGTTGAGGAAGGCGATGAGTCCCGACATAAAGTTGGACGTGCTCTCCTTGCTCCTCAGCAGCGGCACCTCGTACTCCTTCGCGAGCTCTAACATCTCCGCGAAGTACGGGAGCTCACGCGTGATTATCAGCGCGGGCAGCCTCTGCGCGAACAGGAGCTGCAAACGCTCTCTGCGCGTCTTCTCGTCGATGGTCGAGAGGTAGGCGAACTCCATCTTGCCGATTATCTGTATGCGCTCGGGGTTGAAATACTCGTAGAAGCCCATGAGCTGCAAGCCGGGACGGTTTACGTCGTTCTCGCCTATGAGTATCTCCTCGGGGTTCTTGTGGGTATGTATGACCTCAAGCTGGTATTCGTCGATTATCTTCTGCAGCGATACCGTAAAATTTTCTGCCATAGTTTTTCTCCGTTCTCCGAGTATTCGGAAGTTATTTCATCAGCCGATAACGAACGAGGTGTACCCGCGCGCGGCTGCTTTTTCCTTTGCTGCCATGAGCTCCTCGGCTGTCGCGCCCGAGCCGCTTATCCTCACCGTGACGTTGAGATCCGTCAGCCTGTCGCTGAGGAAGCCGAGACACTTCTCGGTGATATCCGCGGGCGTGCCCTCGAACTCGTAGAGCATCTTGCCGTCGGAAACGCCCTTTTTCAGCTCGTCGGTGTCTATCGTGAGCACCACCGTGTTCGCGGACAGCAGCTGCGGCTGGAGCACATCGCAGTTGCCCCTGAGCATATCCGCCGCCGAAACTCCCACGTACATGGAAGCTCCGCCCGACACCGACCTCTCGTAGAAGAGGTTCGCAGCCGAGGTCAGCGCGAGGAATCTGTCCGTCCTGCCGAGCTGCTCGTCGAGGAGCGCGAGGTCGGACTCCCTGAAATAGGGGTACATGATGTCGGTGCACACTATCCGCTCGAAGCCCGCGTCCGTGACCTCGTCGATAATGGACGAGATGTACGTGAGCGCCTCCTGCGAGGTCGGCGCCGTCCACGGAACGCCGCCGTGAGCGGGGTCATTATCGACCCACTGCGAGCCGTCGTCGACGGTGACATATCCCGCCTCGGGCAGGTATGTCGGGAGCTGGTTGTCGTAGAATGTGCTTATCTCCGCTGCGGGCTTGAAGCCGCTCTCCTCTATCAGCGCAGTTATGGTCGCGAGCGAGAGCTTAGAGCTGACGGCTCCGCAGGAATACGCCTCCTGATTCGTGGTCGCGTAGTATATCTTGCCGCCTCTCACCTTCAGCGGCACCTCCACGAACTCGATATCGGCACTGCGCGGCACTGCGCTCAGCGCAGTCTTCAGAGTCTCCGCGGTCGCCATATCCGTCGGCACCAGCCCTGCGGCGTTATACTTCTCGGGAGCCTTGGGCTCGACCGTCCCCGCGGAGGTGTCCTCTGTCGTTTCCTCGCCCGCAGGCTCGGCGGAGGTGGTCTCCTCGGCGGGCTTGTCGCCCTTGTGCTGGGTGTAGTTGATGATGGGCTCGGCGACGCTGTAGCCGATAAAGCCTATGCCTCCGATGAGCAGCACCGTCAGCGCCGCGGACAGCGCCTTCCCCAGCGGGCTCTTTCCGTAGTAATTCTTTTCCTTGGTCTTGTAGATTTTCCTTCCTTTGTTCTTGCGTTTCATCTTTTGTTCTCCGTTGGTTTTGTTGAAATCTTTGTTTTTTCTTTCTGTAGGGGCGGATATTATCCGCACGTGCCATTTGCAATACCTGACGTGACACGACTTGTAGGGGCCGCCTTTGGCGGTCCGTAAATTACGTAATGGCGACCGTATTCGGATTCTGCGGACGCCCAAAGGGCGCCCCTACATAATGTTGCCGTCGGTTTGTCGGGGATTTGCGGGGTATCATCTGAGCGCATACACCGCCATTGATATCAGCCCGAGGTATACGAGCATCGCGGGGAAGCCCCTGAACGAGGCGGGCACCTTCGCGGAATTGAGCTTGCGGTAGGCGGCTGTCAGTATGAACGCCGCGAGGATAAAGCCCGTTCCTGCCTCAGCTCCCGACAGCACGAACCTGACGAACGTGTTCAGCTCGGGATAGGCGGCAGCCCTGTCCGTGATGGTGAAGAGCGTACCCATCACCGCGCAGTTGAACGCCGATATATGGACGTATTTCCTCGCCGTGGCAAAGCTCGCGAAGTCAGTGTAGTACAGCACCGCAAGAAATATCACGTATATCGCGCCTATTATTAATGTGTAGAAAAGCAGTGTGAGGTCAGCGAGGCTGTCGGGGAGTATGCGGTTCACGGTGTATGCCGCGCCCGAGCCGACGGAAGTGAATACCGTTATGGTCATCGCCGTCCACAGGAGGTTCTTCTTGCTGCCTGCCGCGATGAACAGCGTGCTCGTACCGAGTGCCTGCGTGAGTATGAGGTTTGTCGCGAGAAGCGTCACGAGTTCAGTTACGAGGAACATTTCCGTCACCTCCCGTTTCGCTGTTTTCGCGCCTTGCCGCCGAGCGCACCTTCCTGTACAGACCGCACATGAGTCCGAGGAAGATAAAGCCGCCGAACGGCAGTCCGAGCCCGCTTATGAGCGTATCGGCGTCCATGAGCTTGCCGTTTATGGTTCCGTACGCGAGGAGCTCCCTGACAAACGCCGTGACTATCATCACCGCGTCAAAGCCGAGGATATAGAACACGAGCGAGCCTATCATGGTGCCGCGCTTCATGCGGCAGAACTTCGTCTCCGACTGCACCACTATGAGCGAGTTCACGGCGAGCAGCGGGAAATAGATACCCACGTGGGTGATGACCTCGGGGAAGAACTCCCGCGCGACCGTCCTGACGGGGATATACACTATCGAGGATATGACAGCATAGATGATTATCTTCGCCGCGTAGGGAAACCGTTTCGGCACGAACGAGCCGAGCACCACCGAAAAGAACGTTATCGCCGAGAAGGCGTATATCAGCGCCACCGCGTTCGCGAGGGTGTTGCCGCACATTATCACGGGCGATATCACCATCAGCGACGAGAGCACGGTGTTGTCGCCGAGCAGTCCGTCGAATACGGCAGTCTTCTTATTGTTCATCAGCCTTCGCCTCCTCTCCGTCGGCAGCCGCCTCTGCGGCGAGCCTTTCGGCTTCCTCACGCTCTGCCGCCTGTGTGAGCTCGATGTGCTTCTCGAGGTTCTTGAAGCCGAGCGCCACGGGTGTGAACAGCATCGACACGAGGACTATCGCGTTCTCCTTCGCGGTCGTTATCACGAGGATATACGAGAACAGCGCCACGAAGAAGCCGTAGAAAAAGGCGAAATACTCACGCTTGGGAGCTATCCTGCGGTCGGCGACTATATATACCGACGCAAACAGCACCATGTTCGTGACGAGGGTATACTTCACGGAATCGGCTCGCGTTACCGAGGCAGGCACTATGAGTGCCATCAGCACGGTCGCCGATATCGAGCCGATGAAGGCTCCCGCGGATATCGAGCGCCTGAAAAGCAGCACCGCCGCCGATACCGCGAGCAGCAGCACGCTCACCGCGCCCGCAGGTCCGCTGACGCTGCCGAGGAGCAGCTCGAAGTCGGACACGTTCATCTTGCCTGTAATGTTGAAGCTGTGGCTCGCCGAGCTGACGAGGCTGCCCGCCTTCTCGAACACGCCCGTATGCGTGTGGGGCTCGGGGAACATCAGAAGCTGATTTTTCCACGATGTATAGAGGAAAACGTAGGCTGCCGCAGCGGGCGAGAATATCATGTTGAGCCTTCCGCCGAAGATGTTCTTCGCCGCCACCACCGCGAATACGCACGCTATCGCCGCCGCCTTCAGGTCGAACACCGCGGGCAGCATGAGCGATATTATCAGCGCGTCGGACACGCAGGTGAGGTCGTCAGCCGTGAATTTTCGGTGCATGAGGCGCAGGCATACCAGCTCCGCGGCGACAGACACCGCAGCGCAAACGCCCGCAAGTACGGCTGCGCGGACACCGTAATAGAAATAATCCATCAGCTCCAGCGTGAGCAGCGTGACCATTATATCTATCCAGATGAAGCGTTCGGATTTTATCTTTGTCTGCATCAGGCGTCTCCCTTTATCTTCCTCACAGCCTCGGACATATCCTCAGCCCTGAACAGGCAGCTTCCCGAGACGAGCACGTTCGCGCCCGCCTCCCTGACTATGGGAGCGGTCTCGTAGTTTATGCCGCCGTCGACCTCGACGTCGCATTCGAGCCCCAGCTCGGCTATCCTCCTGCGGATAAGGCGCACCTTCTCCACGGTGTCGTACATGAAGCTCTGCCCGCCGAAGCCCGGCTCCACGGTCATAACGAGGAGCATATCCACCTCGGGCAGGATATCGTACACGCTCTCGGCGCTCGTCGCGGGCTTTATCGCGACCGCAGGCTTTGCTCCCGCAGAGCGTATGGCTTTTATGGTCTCGCGCACATCGCTCGCGCTCTCGCTGTGGAAGCTGATGATGTCAGCTCCCGCCTTCGCGAAGGCTTCGGCGTATCTGAGCGGGTCTGTTATCATAAGGTGGACGTCGAGGGTCATATCGGTGGCGCGTCTCACCTGCTCGAGCACGGGCAGTCCGTAGGTGATGTTATTCACGAAAACGCCGTCCATAACGTCGAAATGGAGCATATCCACGCCGTTTTCCTCGAGCCTTTTTATCTCGCCCCCGATACTGAGCAGGTCGGCACTCAGCACCGACGCCGATACATAATATCTCATTCTATCACTTCCTGAATTTCATACACTTCTATTATATCACGTATCCTCAAAAAAAGCAACAGGCGGGAAGTATTTTTTTCAGCTTGCAGAACTGAGAGCTCAGATGTAGGGGACGCCGCCCTCGGCGTCCCGTGAATTTAGTCCGTACAGGTAAGCGAGCTTGCGAGCGACCGCGCGAATTGGCAGCGCGGACACCGCGCAAAAAATGCTTGACAAGCAGTAAATGATGTGGTATAATTTAATCACCGCGTACTTGGAACAGGGCGTGTCCTCAAGAATCACCCTCTTCTACGTTGGCGGAAATATATTTAATGAGGTGCTTTTCAATGCTCAGAAAAGAAGAAAAGACAGCCGTTATCGAGGCTAACAGAACCAGCGCAAACGACACGGGATCTCCCGAGGTGCAGATCGCTATCCTCACAAAGAGGATAAACGACCTCAACGCTCACCTCAAGATCCACAAGAACGACCACCACTCAAGAAGAGGTCTTCTCAAGATGGTAGGTCACAGACGTAACCTTCTCGCTTATCTCAAGAAGAAGGACATCAACAGATACCGTGCTATCGTAGAGAAGCTCGGTC
>JAUMVH010000065.1 GCA_030530245.1 Ruminococcus sp. | reverse complement strand
GTTACGCGCATTGCCTGATAAACGTAGCTTCTGCCCGAGAGCGGGTCGCGGATAGCTCCGCCAAGACAGGTAGCCGCACCGCCGAAGGGCTCAATTTCGGTGGGGTGGTTGTGGGTCTCGTTCTTGAACATGAGTATCCAGTCCTCGAGCTTGCCGTCGATGTCGACCTTTATCTTGACCGAGCAGGCGTTTATCTCCTCGCTCTCGTCGAGGTCGGGGAGAAGACCGTCAGCCTTGAGCTTCTTGGCGGCGAGAGTACCGATATCCATGAGGGTTATCGGGCGGTCGCTCCTGCCGAGCTCCTCGCGTACGTTGAGGTACATATCGTATGTGTCCTTGATGTAGGGAGTCACGATGCTCACGTTCTCGACGTTGGTGAGGAAGGTGGTGTGACGGCAGTGGTCGGACCAGTATGTATCTATCATGCGGATCTCGGTAATGGTGGGGTCGCGGTGCTCCTTATTGCGGAAGTAGTCCTGACAGAACTTGATATCGTCGTAGTCCATCGCGAGCCCGAACTGGTCAACGAAGGCGTGGAGCCCCTTCTCGTTGAGGTTGATGAAGCCCTCGAGGGTCTCGACTGTCTCGGGGATCTCGTAGTTTGTATCGAGCGTGTCCACCTCGTCGAGGGATGCCTCGCGGCACTCAACGGGGTTTATCATGTACGCCTTGAGGCGTTCGAGGTCGGCGTCGGAGATACCGCCCGAGACGATGTACACTCTCGCGTTCCTTACGCGGCAGCGCTCGCCCTGACGGAGTATCTGTATACACTGCTCACAGCTGTCCGCGCGCTGGTCGAACTGTCCCGGGAGGTACTCGACCGCGAACACCCTGTCGCCCTCCTCGAGCGCGGGGAGCTTGTCGTATACGACGTCAACTGCGGGTTCGGAGAAAACCGTCGGTATCGCGGCTTTGAAGTCAGCCTCGCTGAGCTTGTCCGCGTCGTAGCGGTTGAGGACGCGAATGCCCTTGACATCGAGTCGCAGGGACGTCCTGATGTCGCTGAGGACAGACTTTGCCTCAACGGCGAATTCGGGCTTTTTTTCTGCATAGATTCTGAATACAGCCATTTTTATCTTCTCCTTGTATATAAAAATTACGTTAAGCTTGAAAAATCGGGGAAATTCTCCCATTCTCGGCAGTCCGCAGCATCGGATACGATGGTACCGAAGCAGGAGTCGGCATCTGCTCTTTCTATTGTAACATAAAAAATCTGATTACGCAAACTTTTTTTTGCATTTTTTCGTGAAATTTTTATTAATGTGTAGTCGGGAGCGTGACCCTGATGAAATTCGGCAGTTCTTTCGCGCTCAAACAGCACGGGAACGGTCTTGCCGACGAGGCTCTGCATATACTCCCGCGCGAGCCGCTCGCCGAGCGATTTCATGCGGTCTGCGCGCTCATGCTTGACCGTATCGGGTATCTGCTCCATTTTCGCGGCGGGAGTCCCCTGCCGCGGCGAATACTGGAAAACGTGTATCCTCGAGAAACCGATACGCTTCGCAAACGCCATAGATTCGGCGAATTCCACCTCCGTCTCGTTCGGGAAGCCGACCATTATATCGGTCGTGAACGACGCGTCAGGGAAGCGGCTGCGGATATTGCTGACGAGCATGGCGTACTCCTCGGGCGTGTAGCGGCGGTTCATGCGCTTCAATGTAGCCGCACAGCCGCTTTGCAGCGACAAATGGAACTGCGGACAGAACTGCGGCAGAGCGGCAAGGCGGTCGAGGTCGTCGGGGAGCATCATCTCGGGCTCTATCGAGCCGAGGCGGACGCGCTCTATCCCCTCCGTCCGACAGCAGACCTCCACCGCGTCGGCAAGGCGCAAGCCCTCTCGGTGACCGTAAAACGCGATATTTATGCCCGTCAGCACTATCTCCCGCCGTCCGTTCGCGGCGAGCATTTCTGCCTCGGCAGCGATGTCGGCGAGCGGCTTGCTGCGGAAGCGTCCGCGGGCGTAGGGTATCATGCAGTAGGTGCAGTAGCACTCGCAGCCGTCCTGTATCTTGACGAAGGCGCGGGTGTGGCTGTCCGTCGGGACGTAGGGTATCTCCTCGAAGGCGTCGTCCCTGCTAAGCGGCGGTATATCGACGATTCGGCGGCGCTCCGACAGTGCCGCGAGCACGAGTGCGGGGAGCTTCGCACGCTCCTTCGTGCCTGTCACGATGTCAGCCTCCGCGACCTTCTCCGCCGCCTCGGGAGCAGCCTGCGGCATACAGCCCGTCAGCACGATGACAGCCTCGGGCACGTCCTTGCGGAGCTTCCGCACCGCGTACACGGACTTGCTGTCGCCGCTGCCCGTGACAGTGCAGGAGTTCACGACGATGACGTCCGCATCGGCGGGCTTGTCGGCGGGAGCAAATCCCGCGTCGGCAAAGCAGCTCCGCAGAAGCTCGGTATCGTACTGACTGACCTTGCAGCCGAATGTTATAAAAAATACCTTATACATATTTCACCCTTTTATCACGAAATTCTACCATAAATATCATGTAAATACTACACAAAAATGACTATCCGTTTTTGTGCAGTATAAATAATTATTCTTTATACCTAAAAAGTCAAATTGATTTCATATTACTTTGTGCCAAAATGCCGAATTTATAAAATTTGCCTTGACATAGCCGTTTACACGTGGTAATATATACTTGCGGACAGGGAAGAGCCCGCAAAGAAAGAGAAGATGAATAGAAAACCCACACGTAAGCGAAAACAGGAGGTAATGTATTATGACAAAAGCTACCGTTTCACTTCAGGCTATCAACGACGTTAAGGATTTCGTTAATATCGTAATGAAGTACGAGTTCGATATTGACCTTGTATCCGGAAGATACGCAGTAGACGCAAAGTCTATCATGGGTATTTTCAGCCTGGACCTCTCAAAGCCCATCGAGCTCAATGCTCACACTGACGACGCTGACAAGTTCATGAAGGACATCGAAAAGTACATCGTAAAGTAAGAGACACCGATAAACAATAAAAAATGACAGTACACACACCTTGGACGCTTCTTCGGAAGCGTTCTTTTTTTGCCTGCTGACATAATTTACCTGTTTTAATGCAGCGATTCTCCGACATAATACTCTCAGACGCTTATCAACGTTTCACACGGAATAAACGTCACGAAAAGAGGTGTCACATCTATGTGGGATAAACTCGCCCTCATACTTCTCATCGTCGGAGGTATCAACTGGGGTCTCGTCGGCATTTTCGACCTCGACCTCGTTGCATTCGCATTCGGCGGTGCAGGCACTGTCATCGCAAGAGCGGTCTACATTCTCGTAGCCATCTCAGCGGTATGGTGCATTTCCTTCCTCTTCCGCAGGAACGAGGAGCTCGCGGTCAGCACGGTAGAGCGCTGAGCGCACGTTCTGCCGCTCAGATGCCGTAGCGGCGGATATACTCATCATCGCGTCCTGTCAGTACGGGGCGCGATTTTTTGCGGCAAAATAAAAAGGGAGACGGTATACGTCTCCCCCGTATTCTTAAGATCAGTCGCTTACGTAAGGCATAAGTGCTACCTGTCTTGCCTTCTTGATAGCAGATGTGAGCTCACGCTGATGGAATGCGCAAGTACCTGTTACACGTCTGGGAAGGATCTTAGCTCTCTCGGTTACGCACTTTCTGA
Organism: Ruminococcus sp.; assembly: GCA_030530245.1. Taxonomy (GTDB): domain Bacteria; phylum Bacillota; class Clostridia; order Oscillospirales; family Ruminococcaceae; genus Ruminococcus. Next base: position 9,374 of record JAUMVH010000065.1, on the reverse strand, counting down.
GCTTAGCGAGGTCCTTATAGTCGATTCTCTCGATCCTGTCTGCGCAGAACATGCAAACCTTCTTGCGGGGCTTCTTCGCAGGACGAGAAGTTCTTTCCTTTTCCATGACAATTTCTCCTTTCGTAATATTGATTCAGTCCGATTTTCAGAAGGGCATATCGTCCTCGTTGAGGAGCTCTTCATATTCGCCGAAGTTACCGTAAGACATATTATCGTTTGCGGGAGCGGGCTGCGCAGGAGCAGCTGCCTGCTGTCTGGGAGCCTGATAAGTGTTATTCTGCTGCTGGGGAGAACCGCCGTCGCCTTTTCCGCCGACGAACTCTACATTATCCACGAAAACATCGGTAGTATAATGTGTTATCTCAGGGTGATTCTTATCCTGATACTTACCTGTTCTGAGGCTTCCTTCGAGGCAAATGAGCTTGCCCTTGTTGAAGTAGCGCGATACGAACTCGGCAGTCTGTCTCCAAGCGGTGCAGCTGATGAAATCAGCCTGTCTCTCGCCCGTATTCTTGTCAGCGAAGCGTCTGTCCACTGCAACGGTGAATCTGCACGATGAGATGCCGCTCTGAGTCTGTCTGAGCTCGGGGTCTGCGGTAAGTCTTCCAACCAAAATAACCTTATTCATTATGGCGCCTCCTAAACGATGAAGTGATTAGTCGATAACTGTTACGAGCGAACGAAGAATGCCGTCTGTGATGTTGAGACGTCTTGAAAGCTCAGCGGGATAGTCGGGTGTCGACTGGAACGTATAGATAACGTAGTAGCCCTCTGTCTCGTCCTCGATAGGATATGCAAGCTTGCGCTTACCCCACTCCTCGTTGACTTCAACAGCTTCGGCATGACGCTCGATCCTCTCCTTGAACTTCTGAACGAGAGCCTTCATGGGCTCCTCGCCGTCCTTGAGGCTGAAAACAACCATTACTTCATACTTTGCGGATACCTTTGCCATTTTTGTACACCTCCTTCTGGATTCCACCCGTAGCACTATGCGGGCAAGGATAATATGTACCGTTTACACGATACCCAAATATTATAACACACCCCCTGACGCTTGTCAAGGGGTATTTTTCAAAAATTTTCAGTTTATGCGTACGGGAGCTCCTTGTACACGCGGTAGGCGAACCAGCCTATCGCCGCCGCCCATATAATGCTGAAAAGGTGCATACCCGTAGATGAAAGCGGCAGATAGCCGCACAGGAAGTTGCCCGCCGTATGCAGACCTATCGCGAGCAGCAGCCAGCGCTTCCAGTCGCCCGTCTGCACCGCCTTGAACACGATGACCGACAGTGCCACGTGTGTGAATGTGCCCGCGAGACAATCCAGCGAGACGAGCACGCTGTCGAGGAACGAGAAATCGGCGGCAGCCGCTACTCCCTCGAGCATTTTCTGTGCAGCCTTTTCGTCGAGCCCCCTCGTGAATTCAGCCTCGCCGAGGTTGTTCCAGTCAATGCCGTCGAGGACGTAGTGAAAAGACGCAAATCCGCCTACCGCCAAGCTTTCATAGAAGTCGTGACCGAGTCCGTACATTACCGAGGTCGTGCGCTCCGTCCTGTTCCTGAGCGGGTACTTGAACGTGACATACCGCGCGGTCTCCTCGCAGACGCCCGAGAGCAGTCCCTGCACGAGGTAGAACACGAACGGGTCGGTCGCGAAAACGCTGCCCTCCCTGAAAATGAAGAATCGTAGCATTATCCGCACCGTCCCCGCCGCAAAGTACGCAAGGAAGCCCGCGAGGAACACCACCCAGCTCTCGTAGGTGCGCTTCCTCCACAGGAACGCGAGTATCAGCGGCGCAACCGTGCAGACAATGCCCGTCGCCGCATATCTCAGCAGCGTCCCCGTGGTGAAATGTATATCGGTTGCCATTATTTCAGCGGGAGGTCGGCAAGCACGTACATACCCGCATCGAGCTTCTGTATCACGAGGGCGTCGCTCGCTGTAACGCCGTCCTGTCCGTCAACATCCGCATTAGACGAGCCCTGCGCCGTCAGACCATACTTGTCGCGGTTGCCGAGGTGCTGGAGAATGGCAGTCGCGTCCGCGATAGTGACCTTGCCGTCGCAGTTGGCGTCGCCGTAGGACACGTCGGATCTTTCAAGTGACGCAGATACGGTCGCAGTCGTGGTGGTTGCGGTCGTGGTTTCAGTGGTACTAGTCGTGGTCTCCGTTGTGGTAGTTGTCAAAGTCGTAGTGGTCTCGGGCGGTGCGTCCTTTATCTCAGCCATGCTCGGCGTGCAGTCGCTCCACCAGCCCCACGGGTCGGAGCGGTACTGGTCGGCGCGCTTGTCGGTAGTCCACGTGAACTCGTTGTCGTAGAGGTGGCCCTCGTCGTAGTACCAGTGCGCGAGGGCGATTATCTCGTCGGGATAATTCGCATAGTAGCCGTCATTCTCGCCCGTGTAGTCGCACCAGCCCGTATTGAAGCCCTTGAGCGACGCGCGTACCACCTGGTAGCCCTCGAGGTGGTGCTCGTTTATGGCTATCTCAACGAAGTGCAGTATCTTTCGTATGCCCATATGGTTGGAGATTATCGCGTCGTAGAAGGTCGACTCGCTGAGCGAATACTGGTACATCTCGGGCACATTCTCCTCCTTCATGAAGGTCGGGTCTGCGTCCGCAAAGGCTGTTACGGCAGTCTGGAGCGTGCCGTATGCGTGCGCGGAGCTGACGCCGAAGCCCTGCGAGAACGCAGTCTCGATATCGGCGCCGTCACCGTTTCCGCCGAGGGTCGACTCGCGCGAGCCCACGCCGAGAAACAGCGCGTAGACCTTCTCGCGGTCCTCCTCGCCGAGACGCACGCGCAGAAGGTCCCAGTGCTCGTCAATTTCCTTGTAGAGCGCGTACTTGACCTCCTGAACGCTCATGGCGTGGTTTATCGCGCGTATCTCCGCCGTGGAGGCGTCAGCGGGGGTGTTCCTCTCGCCGTAGTTGAACGGATTGCCCACGCCCTCCGTCTGTACGTCGCGGGACGGGTCATGCGCGATATCGCCCGCCGCCGCAGTCTGCATCGCCGAGCCGCTCAGCAGCATTACCGCCGCCGTCACGAGCCCGACTATCCTCTTCTGAATTTTCATTTTCATCACCTCATATATTTGCTCCGCCGTATCGCGGATACATTCACATTCTCGCGTTCTCGCCGTAGAACGCCTTTTTCTCGCGGTACATCAGCTCCTCCGCCCTCTTGACGGCAGAGTTGAGGTCGCCGTCGTCCTTTGCGCAGTCGGATATGCCGAACGAGACATGGTAGCCCTCCGCAAGGCACCGCTCGCGTATCCTCTCGACCGCCTCGCGTGTCCCCTGCTCCGTATCATCGACCCGCACGCCGAGGAATTCGTCTCCGCCGAGCCTGTACGTGTGCTCGCCGCCGAAGAAGTCCCTCAGCTCCGAAGCCACGAATCTGAGCATGGTATCGCCCGCCTCGTGACCCTTGCTGTTGTTGAGGTCGTGGAGCCCGTTTATGTCCGCATACACGCAGACGAGCCCGCTCCTGCACATACCGGGATAGCTCGCGAGCCTGCTCTCGAAGCAGTTGCGGTTCTTGACCTCGGTGAGGAGGTCGGTCTCGCTGAGGTAGGCAATGCGCTTATTGCGGTAGATAGAGGTCGCCTTCATGCGCATGAGCAGGGTGTTCGCGATGACAGCGAGCGCCGTGAACGATATCGTGTTCCATATGTCAACATCGGCGAATACCCTGTCCTTCATCATCACCGAGAATACGCATATCGTCACGCCCGACAGCACCGTCAGGAACAACAGGCGGAGCGGCTTGTCGATGAATACGAGCGGCACCACAACGAGAAAGACCTCCGCCGAAACAGCGGGGTATTCGGGGTGTAGCATCGACAGCGAGACGGAGTAGACGTTCAGCACCACCATGAACAGGTAGATGAGCGGCAGTACGAGCCACTCCTGCTTCGTACATAGGAAGCGCACGCACAGGTGTATGCCAACCATCGCTACGAAGGAGAGGGTGTAGTTATAGGCGTTCACGTTCGCGAAGTTGTCGGTGCGCAGCTCCATTATCATCAGGAACAGGAACATCACCATTCCCACGAGTGACGCGAACCTCAGCAGGCTCGTGTTCTCCTGCGTGATGTCAGCCTTTATTGCGTTGTACTGTTCGCGCTCGAGCCCTGCATACAGCATGGTGTCCCTTGCGCGTTCAAGCATTTTCTTGATCATATGCATCCCCCAAGTTGTCATTATATAGTTATCATCAACATATTTTCCGTGTTATTTCACTTATATTTATTTTATTATACCATACAATCGCTCCTCATGCAAGCGGGAATTGTAAAATATTGCCATTGCCCCGAAAAAACGAAAAAATTCGCCGTAACCTCTTGAAAAATATACGAATATATTGTATAATAGAAATGTTCGCTGTCATTCGGACAGTACACCTATTTCTTATTTAAGAGGAGCTTAGTATGAAAAAACTGAACGGAATCAAGCTGAAGCACCGTAAGAATACGGAAAACAGCGCCACCGTCGAGCTTCCTGTTCCCGCTGTGGTGAGGATACCCATGTCCATGCACATGGGCGCACCGTGCACTCCGCTCGTCAAGGTCGGAGACGCGGTAAAGGTCGGGCAGAAGATAGGCGAGAGCGATGCGGCTTTCAGCGTCCCCGTACACTCGAGCGTTTCGGGCACGGTCAAGGCTCTGACCGACTACCGCAACGCCATGGGAACAGTGTGCAAGGCAGTTGAGATAGAGACAGACGGCAAGCAGGAAATATCCGAGGAGGTAAAACCTCCCGCAGTCACCGACAAGGAGAGCTTCATCAGGGCTGTACGCGAGAGCGGCTCGTGCGGACTCGGCGGAGCGGGCTTCCCGACGCATATCAAGATGAACCCCAAGACCGAGATAGATACGCTCATCATCAACGGCGCGGAGTGCGAGCCCTACATAACCGCCGACTACCGCGAGATGCTCGAGCACTCCGAGGATATCATCGGCGGTATCAACCTCGTGAAGGATATGCTCGGCATAAAGCAGGCGAAGCTCGCTATCGAGGGCAACAAGCCCGAGGCGATAAAGAACTTCACTGAAATGGCAGCTAAGGACGATACCATCGACATAATCACCCTCCCCTCCGCATACCCGCAGGGCGCGGAGAAGGTCATCATCTACAACTCCACGGGACGTATCGTCAACGAGGGCACTCTCCCCGCAGACGCAGGCGTCATCGTTATGAACGTTTCCACTATCGCCTTCCTGTACCGCTACTGCAAGGACGGTATGCCGCTCATTACGCGCCGCCTCACAGTCGACGGCAACGCTGTCGGCGAGCCCAAGAACGTGCTCGCTCCCATAGGCACGTCCTTCCGCGAGGTCATGGAGTTCTGCAAGACCGACATTGACTCGCTCAAGAAGGTCATCGCGGGCGGTCCCATGATGGGTATGTCCGTGCCCGACATTGATATGCCCGTAGTCAAGACCTCGAATGCCCTGCTCGCGTTCAAAAGCTACGACGAGCGCAAGACCTCCGCGTGCATACGCTGCGGCAGGTGCGTGAACGTATGTCCGCTCGGACTCATGCCCGCCGAAATTGACAAGGCGTACAGGATAAAGGATATCGACGACCTCAAGAAGCTGAAGGTAGCTCTCTGCATGAACTGCGGAAGCTGCACCTATGTATGTCCCGCGAACCGCAAGCTCGCGGAGACGAATCAGCTCGCAAAGGCGCTCTTACCGAGAAAGTGAGGTGTGAACAATGAACAGACTTATAGTTTCTCCGTCTCCGCATGACGAGAACTACACCAAGACCTCGACGATAATGCTCAACGTCATTATCGCACTCATGCCCGCTCTTATCGTGGGCTGCGTTTACTTCGGTCTGCGCGCTCTGCTGCTGACGGCTGTGTGCGTAGCTTCATGCGTGCTGTTCGAGTTCCTCTCGCGCAAGCTGATGAAGCGTGACAACACTATCGGCGACCTCTCCGCGGTAGTCACGGGTATCATACTCGCGATGAACCTCCCGTCAACGCTCCCGCTGTGGATAGCCGTCATCGGCTCGTTCGTGGCGATAGTCGTCGTTAAACAGCTTTTCGGCGGTATCGGTCAGAACTTCGCGAACCCCGCGATAACCGCGCGTATCGTGCTCATGGTGAGCTTCCCCGCCGCTATGACAAAGTGGGTCGCTCCGTTCACTCACAGTGTTGACGAAATAGACGGCATTTCGAGTGCTACTCCTCTTGTTCTCGAACAGCTCAGCGGTACAACTGACCATCACTTAGTGCCTTCATACCTCGACCTCTTCCTCGGCAGAACAGGCGGATGTCTCGGTGAGACTTGCGCTCTCGCGCTCCTCATCGGCGGTCTGTACCTCGCCGCCCGCAGGATAATCAACCTCGCGGCTCCGCTATCCTTCATCGGCAGCCTGTTCGTGCTCTCATGGATAAGCGGCGGCGACCCCGTATATCAGATACTCGCGGGAGGCGTGTTCCTCGGTGCGTTCTTTATGGCTACCGACTACGCTACGACTCCCATCTCCACCAAGGGCAAGGTCGTATTCGGTCTCGGCTGCGGTATCATCACATTTGTGATAAGGCGCTTCGGCTCGTTCCCCGAGGGCGTGTCGTTCTCGATACTGCTCATGAACGTGCTCACGCCGTACATCGAGCAGCTCACCCGCACAAAGGTGCTCGGAGCAAAGGAGGCGGAAAAGAATGAATAAGATACTCCCCTCCCTCGTACTTACGATAATATGCGTCGTGGCTTCGGCTCTGCTCGTGTTCGCGCATGAGCTCACCAAGGAGAACATTGCCGAACAGAAGGAGCTCAAATTCAGCTCGTCCGTCGAGGCTCTTTTCGGCAAGACGGATTCCAAGCTCGTCGAGGGCGACTTCGGCGACGGTATCGAAGCCGTGGCTGTGACTCCAGACGGCAAGACCGCGGTACAGGTCATCGCGGACGGCTACTCCAAGGAAGGCATAAACATACTCGTCGGCATTGACGAGAGCGGCAAGGTCTCGGGTATCGAGTTCGTGTCGCTCGGCGAGACTCCCGGTCTCGGCTCGAAGGTGCGCGATATTCCCGAATTCCGCGAGCAGTTCTACGGCGCGGATAGCTCACCCGTCGAGGTCGACGGGATAAGCGGCGCGACCTTCTCCTCAAAGGGTATGATGAAGGCTGTCAGCCTTGCCCTCGAGGTCTACAATAACAACAAGGAGGCGATACTCGGTGGCTGAAAATAAGAACTCCCTCTTCGGCGAGCTCACCAAGGGCATTATCAAGGAAAACCCCACGCTCGTCATGCTGTTGGGTATGTGCCCGACTCTCGCCGTGACCACGCAGGCTATGAACGGTATCGGCATGGGTCTCGCGACCACGTTCGTGCTCCTCGGCTCGAATATCGTTATCTCGGCTCTGCGCAAGGTCATTCCCGACAAGGTGCGTATCCCCGCATTCATCGTTATCATCGCCAGCTTCGTTACGCTCATCGGCTTCCTGCTCGAGGGCTTCGTGCCGAGCCTTTACGACAGCCTCGGTATCTACCTCACGCTCATCACCGTTAACTGCATAATCTTCGGACGTGCGGAGATGTTCGCGAGCAAGCACGGCGTCATCGCGTCCGCGTTCGACGCTATCGGCATGGGTATCGGCTTCACGCTCGCACTCTTCCTCATGGGCAGTATCCGCGAGATAATCGGTGCGGGACAGTGGATGGGCATGGATATCCCCGTGCTCCACACCAACCCCATGCTCCTGTTCATCATGCCCGCGGGCGGATTTTTCACGCTCGGCTGTATCATCGCGGCTGTGAACAAGCTCAAGAACAAGAAGCCTCCGCTCGAGATAGAGTGCGGCGGCTGTGAGGGCTGTCCCATGGCGGACAAATGCGGTCCAAAGGAGGCGGATAAGTAATGAAGGTACTTGGCGTTATACTCCTGTCGGCAATGCTGACCGACAACTTCGTCCTCTCGAAATTCATGGGAATATGTCCGTTCCTCGGCGTATCGAAGAAGCTCGACAGCGCTACGGGCATGGGCATAGCGGTAACGTTCGTAATGCTCTGCGCGACCTGCGTTACCTACCCTATCCACCACCTTATCCTCGTACCGAACGGGCTCGAATACTTCGATACGGTCGTATTCATACTCGTCATCGCGCTGTTCGTACAGCTCGTGGAAACGGCTATGAAAAAGACTATCCCGTCACTGTATAAGGCGCTAGGCGTGTACCTGCCGCTCATCACCACTAACTGCGCTGTTCTCGGCGTGACGGTGCTCAACATCGACAACAACTACACCTTCGTGCAGTCGATAGTCAACTCGCTCGGCGGCGGACTCGGCTTCATGCTCTCGCTCGTGATATTCTCGGGCGTGCGCAGGAAGATGGAATACGCCGATATCCCCGAAACGTTCAAGGGCGTACCTGCTACGCTCATCGCCGCTTCGATAGTCTCCGTGAGCTTTATGGGCTTCTCGGGACTGTTCAGCTAAGGAGGTGCGGATATGGAAACTTATCTCATTCCCGCACTGATACTCGGCGGTTGCGGCATACTCGCGGGCATACTCCTCACCGTGGCTTCAAAGGTGTTCTACGTCAAGGTCGACGAGCGCATCGAGAAGATAAGCGAGGCGCTCCCGCAGGCTAACTGCGGCGCGTGCGGCTTCGCGGGCTGTGCCGACTACGCGGACGCTATCGTCACCAAGGGCGCACCGACGAATCTGTGCCGTCCCGGAGGTGCCGACGCCGCGGGCAAAATTGCGGGTATACTCGGTACTGCGGCGGCGGAGGTCGTACCCATGACCGCTGTCGTGCACTGCTCGGGCGACTGCGAGGCTACGAAGCCGCAGTTCGACTTTGACGGCGTGCAGTCCTGCAAGGCAGTCAAGCGCTTCTACGGCGGAAACGGCTCGTGCAAATTCGGCTGTATCGGTCTCGGAGACTGCGCGGCTGTCTGCGAGCACGACGCTGTAAAGATAGTGAACGGCGTCGCCAAGATAGACCCTGCTCTGTGCGGAGCGTGCGGTCAGTGCGCGGCGGCTTGTCCGAACTCGCTCATCAGTATCAAGCCCAAGAGCAAGCACATCGACGTGCTGTGCTCATCGGGAGACAACGGCAAGGCGACCAAGCTCGCGTGCAGGAACGGCTGTATCGGCTGTAAGATGTGCGAGAAGAAGTGCCCGACAGGCGCAATCAAAGTCGAGAACTTCCACGCCTCCATCGACTACGACAAGTGTGAAAACTGCGGAGAATGCATGGCGGCTTGTCCCGTCAAGGTCATTCACTCCTGCAAGATATAACAGAAAAGCTGTCTATCATCAGGTTGCTTCCCTTAACGGAAAAAGCGGGCTACCGTGCCGTGAACTAACGGTTCATACACGGTAGCTGCGAATCCGCCAGAGGGGGCTCCCCTCA
>JAUMVH010000274.1 GCA_030530245.1 Ruminococcus sp. | reverse complement strand
GAGAACGGCATAGACGTAAGAAACTACGGTATGCTCGACGGTATCCCCGAGGCTAAGGAGTTCTTCTCGGATATGATAGGCGTTCAGGACGATGAGATAATCATTTTCGGAAATTCAAGCCTTAATTCTATGTACTGGACGGTGCAGATAGCCTTCAATAAGGGTATCCTCGGATGTACGCCGTGGTCGAAGCTCGACAAGGTGAAGTTCCTGTGCCCTGTCCCGGGATATGACAGACACTTCAAGGTGACCGAATTCTTCGGCGTGGAGATGATAAACGTCCCCATGACGGCTTCGGGCCCCGATATGGATATGGTGGAGAGGCTCGTCGCGGAGGACGACTCCATCAAGGGCATATGGTGCGTTCCGCAGTATTCCAACCCCGACGGTATCAGCTACAGCGACGAGACGGTGAAGCGCTTCGCCGCCCTCAAGCCCAAGGCTAAGGACTTCCGTATCTTCTGGGACAATGCCTACTGCATACACCACCTCACAGACGACCCCAAGCCCATTCTCAATATCCTCGAGGAGGCAAAGAAGGTCGGCAATGAGAACATCGTATACATATACGGCTCGACCTCAAAGGTGACGTTCCCCGGCGCGGGCGTTGCGGTAATGGGCGCGAGCAGGGAGAATGTAGAGGAGCTCAAGAAGTACCTCGGTATCAGCATTATCAGCTACGATAAGATGAATCAGCTCCGCCACGTGAAGTTCTTCGGCACCTTCGAGAATATGCAGGAGCATATGAAGAAGCACAAGGCGATAATCGCTCCCAAGTTCGAGCTCGTGTGCGACACGCTCGAGAGGGAGATAGCTCCCCTCGGTATCGGCGAGTGGACAGAGCCCAAGGGCGGCTACTTCGTATCGTTCAACGCGCTCAACGGCTGTGCGAAGCGCATAGTGAAGCTCTGCAGCGAGGCGGGCGTGACGCTCACCGGCGCGGGAGCGACCTTCCCCTACGGAGTCGACCCCGACGATAAGAATATCCGTATCGCTCCGACGTATCCCTCGATCGAGGACCTCGCAAAGGCTATGGAGCTCTTCGTTATCAGCGTGAAGCTCGCGAGCGCAGAGAAGCTCCTCAGAGAGATGAAGTAAGAATATCAAGGGCTGTGCATGATTTTGCACAGCCTTTTTTGTCATTTTGGGGCTGAGCGTACAGTTAAATGAAAAATATATCTACAGCCGCTGAGAGTTTTCACAGCTTCGGCAGACTAAGTTTATAGAGAAGGGAAATTCGGCAGAAGGAGAATACTTATGGATAACGGTGCAAGCAGCTATCGCCGTTTCCTTGCAGACGAAAACGAGGGCTTGTCCGAGCTTATCCGCGACTACAACGACGGCCTCGTTTTCTATATAAACAGTCTTGTGGATAATTTCTGTATCGCTGAGGAGCTGACCGAGGAGGTCTTTGCCGAGCTCGTAGTCAACAAGCCGCGGTATTCGGGGAAGAGCAGCTTCAAGACGTGGCTGTATTCCATTGCAAGGTATATCGCGATAGACTACCTGAAAAGCAGGAACCGCTTCTCCGATGTGCCTGTCGACGAGATGTATACGCTCGCGGACGAGGTCGACCTCGAACGGCGCTTCCTCAGGGAGGAGCAGCGGATACAGCTCCACAGGTGCCTCGGGAGGCTCACTGCCGATTACAGGCAGGTGCTGTGGCTCTCGTACTTCGAGGAGCTGAGCAATACGGACATCGCAGGTATCATGGGCAAAAGCAATCGGCAGGTGGAAAACCTGCTGTACAGGGCAAAGCAGGCTCTGAAAAACGAACTCGGGAAGGAGGGGTACGTCTATGAAGAGCTTTGATGAGATAGAGAGAAGCGTTCGGCAGAAGGCGGAGCTCAGGCTCGCGGAGCGTAGGCGGCGCAGGAAAGTCGTGCTGCGTTCGTGTGCCATAGGCGTCGGTGCAGCGGCTGTGCTCGGGGTTGGGCTCACCACATTCGCGCTAAGACCTCCAGAGCGTCCGACCGCTGAGAACTCGGGGCTCATATCCGAGACCGAGACCGCCGCAACAACCGCCGCGACTACGGCTGCCGTACAGACCGCGCCGAGCACTGCCGCTCCGCAGACCACGACCGTCGCACCGCAGACTACGACTACCGCGGTGACGACTACTCAGGCGGTCACGACTG
>JAUMVH010000064.1 GCA_030530245.1 Ruminococcus sp. | reverse complement strand
TGTTTCTGCAAGGCTCTGAAAAAGAATTTCCTGGGAGTCTTCCACTTCGCGCAGTATATCAATATAGTCGCCGATCAATATACTATATGTGCTCTTCTTATCAATGAACGGAAACAGCTTATCAAATACTTCATTCTCATAAAAACCGTCCTGTATTTGCGTTGTATCAAATACAAGGCATACTTCTTTGTAGTCCTTATCCTGGTTTGGTATCAAAGCACGTTTGAGCTTAGTATAATTTATGTCTTTCATTTTAAGCTTGTCCAGGAGTATAGAATGTTCATTGTTTATCATTTTATAGACTTCTTCGTCTGAAAGCTCAAAGGCAGATTTTATTACCGGAAACATAACATTTGTAGCAGTATTGATCGTAAATATCATTTTTCCTCCTTGATCAGAACAGCTTTAAACTGTATTTCATGTTTTATTATAAAAGTATGATCCCTCGTTAACTCCACTATAATAATTACCATTTTTGAACACAGTAACAAGTGGTTTCTCCTTATTGATAACTATAAACAAACCGTATTTATATTTATAATCACCTGTCATATGTGTCATTTCTTTAAGTTCACCGATATCTTCTTGAACTTCATCCTCATTATTTATATTCCAGTAAGTTTTGAACTCCATTACTATTAGATTATCATTAGTACCACGTTTATGCAGAATAAGATCAGGTATTTAATATCTTCGTTAACACGCTTAGGTTCACTTCCGTATCTGTTATATTCGATATCAACTACATAATCACTGTACGGTCTAAGATGTTCAAGAAAAGTCTGGAAATAGTACCCAAATCTGAATACGATAGCCCTTTCGTCAACATGACTGTCAGCTCCGTTGTCGATAAGATAATGATCATTGCCATACAAGCACTCAAGAGCATAGATCATTCCTCTTTTTAGTTCATGATCACATGACAGCATTTTGAATTCATTATCTTTTATCCGAAGTCTTTTTAAAGTATCCATGATCATGCCCTCCTATATCATGCATTATAACATACTATCTGATTTATTGCAATATTGCTTTTATAATATAAATATGCTATCCTAAAAATACATTTTAATTCTAATAAAAAGAAAAGAGGTTCAAAATATGAGCAAATACAATAAATCTGAAAAAGAAGAAGTAGTCAGAAAATACGAATCCGGACAGGCTATTGCAGCAATTTCAAAAGAAACTGGCATCTCCAGAGGGACTATCTATTCGTGGCTCAAACAAAGTAAGAAAGAAAAACTCAAGCCGATCAATATGCACACTTTCAATCTGCTTAGACAAAAATGTGAAAGGCTGACTCAAATGGTGGAAATATTAAAATCCGCTCCATGCACAGTAAACTCTCCACGAATGGAAAAATACGATACTATCAAGGAGCTTTCATCTAAGTACAGCATTTCATTACTCTGTGAAACATTGGACGTTCCTAAAGGCAGCTACTTCAATTATCTGCTCAGAAACAAAAACGGAAACACCTTAGCAGCACAGAAAAGAGAAGAACTTAAGCCGATAATAGAGGAGATATTCCACGATAACAATGAAATATTCGGCTCCGGTAAAATACACGCCATACTAAAAGACCGCGGTTACAGTGTCTCTAAAGAAACAGTTGCAGATATAATGCATGAAAATGGTCTTTTCCCTATCCGCACAAGTTCCAAAAAGCTTTACCTTAAAGAACAGGCAAAGAAAAAGAATCTGCTCAACAGGCAGTTCAATGTAAACCGTCCAAATGAAGTATGGGTCGGCGACGTGACATATTACAATTATAAAGAAAAGAATTATTATATCTGCGTGATCCTTGATCTTTTTTCAAGAAAGATCATAAGCTGCCGAGTTTCCCTGCATAACAGTACACAACTCATTTCAGCTGCTTTTAAATCCGCATATGCATCAAGAAATACAGACAAGCCTCTCATGTTTCACAGCGATCAAGGAGCAAATTACACATCAAAAACATATCAGAAACTCCTCAGAGACTACAATGTTGAGCAGTCTTTTTCAAAAGCAGGCGTACCATATGACAATTCAGTAGTTGAATCATTTTTCAAGAATATGAAAGCTGAGGAGTTATATCGCACAAGATACCACTCTGAATCTGAATTCCGCAAGGCTGTCGATAAATATGTAGAATTCTAGAATACAAAACGACCTCATAATTATCTGAATAACAAAACTCCTGATGGAGCAGAAAGGAATTATTACAAAAAGCATCATTCTGACTGAACACTTATTAATAATAATACGTAATACAGCCAGTTTTTTCTTTGCTAATCAGAACTTAATAGGTTCGTAAATGGAGCCATTTGAGCGTTCCGATTTCCTGTTCGGCATTTTTTGAAAAGGCTGTTCACTTGTATAAAAAGTAAAAAGCGGCTATTTATAGCCGCTTTTAAAGCAAGAAGGACTTCAAATCTAACAGCTTCGGTTCAGATTTGAAGTCCCATTCATATGGTTGCGGCGGCTGGATTTGAACCAACGACCTTCGGGTTATGAGCCCGACGAGCTACCTAGCTGCTCCACACCGCGATATATGAGTTGTCTCGTACGACTATATTATTATACCACGCTTGAGATGGAATGTCAACAGTCAAACATATATTTTTTTATTTTAACTTAAAATCGACAACCTGTAACCGTACCTCCGCTGCCGAAAGGTTTTTATTGCTGTTCCCGAGAGTTTGCACATGGCAAATAAACAAAACCGTATGTAACTGTGGACCCAAACTCAAACATTGAACGGGAGTTACCCCCGAAAAAAAGAATAACGGACGACCTAAACGCTGAACATCGTCTGACTTTTTCATATCCGAAAAGGGTGGGAACAGCAAACGGAAAACGCTCACACGTCGATATCCATTTCGACGGTGTTATTGATGTAATCGAGCGCAGTCTGCGCCTTGGCGAGCTCCTCGGAGACGGCGAGGTAGTCCTTGTTCACCTGCTCGATGTCGTAGTTCGCGTAGCGGTAGTCGATGACCGTATTACCGCGCGAATAGCCCGCACTCTCGCGGACCTTCGGGAGCGCGTTCTTCATCTGCGAGAGTACCATACTGCGCCTGCTGAGCTGCGGGAGATATACGAGCATCTCGTCGATAGTGATACCATACTCGGGAATGACCGTCGTGGAGTTGAAGACGTTCATCGTGTGCTTGAGCTTGCGTATCTTGGCTTCGACCTCGTTCTGCTGCTCCTGAGAAGCGGCGTAGTCGTAGTCGGGGCGTACGGACTCGGGGTCCTCGCCGAGGGCAGCAAGGAAGCTCCTCGTGTTCTCCTCACGGTACTGGAGCGTTCTGAGCTCGTCGTTGAGTTGTCGGAGCAGCTTTGCTGCCTGGGCTGATGTCATTTTCATAGCTGATACCTCCCTGAGATAAAAATGATTTGATAATATTATAGCATACTTTTTCAAGAATAGCAACACCGCAGAAAAATATTCCGAATATATTTGGTATCGGACAAAAATGGAAAGTACCGCAAATAATCGCTTGCTATTTCGGCGTATTTGTGGTATCATTTTAACATATCATCTTAGGAGCTGAAGCTATGAAAAGAATCGCGCGCTGCATGGCGCTTTCACTTGGAACAATAATGCTCATCGGCTGCACGGCGAACTCGCCCTCCGTATCGGAGCAGCCCGCCGCGACGACTCAGCCGACCACTGTCGCGACTGAGCCCGCAACGCAAGCCGACATACCCACTACCCTCCCCGTACTGTCCATCGAGACGAAGAGCACCGCCGACGACGTGATGAAATTCGTGACGGAGCCCGTAGCCCGCCACGTTGCGGAGTCGATAGCCTCGTGGACGCCAAACTACAAGATGCCTCCCGAGCCCTACTACGAGGAATGCACCGTCACGGTGGCAGATTCCGACGGCGAGACACTGCTTGCTCCATGTGACGCGAGCGTGAAGGTGCGCGGAAACTGGACAACGGTCTACGAAAAGAAGCCGCTGAGGATAAAGTTCGACGAGAAGCAGAGCCTGCTCTGGCTCAACGACGGCGCGGAGCAGCGCAGCTGGCTGCTGCTCGCGGAGTACAAGGACGCGTCTATGCTCCGCAACAGGGCGGCGCTGAGTATGTCGCGGGAGATACTCGGTGCGGACGGGCTCTATGCAGCTGATTCGGAGCTCGTACAGGTCGAGATAAACGGCGAATACTACGGAATGTACCTGCTCACCGAGCAGCAGCAGGTTAGCTCCCACAGAGTTGACATAACCGAGCCCGAGGAGGGCTACACAGGCACTGATATCGGCTATTTTCTCGAGTTTGACGGATACTACACAAACGAGGACGAGCTGCACGGCTTCCCGCTCGACCTCGCGGACAACGCTCCCCTTGCGGTCTACGGCGGCGGCACGGACGAGGTGTTCGTGCAGGCGCTCCCCAAGAACAGCTCCGACCCTGTGATACCTGTCGGCGTCTCGATAAAGAGCACGATAAACTCGCAGGAGCAGCACGACTTCATCGCGGGCTTCGTCAACAACGTCTACACGATAATGTACGAGGCTGCGTACAACGACAGGGCCTTCGTGTTCAATGACAGCTTCACAGACATTTCCGAGACGACTGCCATCACGCCTCAGCAGGCTGTAGAGCAGGTCGTGGACGTGCAGTCCCTCGCAGATATGTACATCATCAGCGAGCTCACCTGCGACGCCGATATCTACTGGTCGAGCTTCTTCATGGACGCAGATTTCGGCGAGGGCGGAAACAGGAAGCTCACATTTGAGGCTCCGTGGGACTTCGACTCCGCGATGGGCAACAAGGACCGCTGCATCGACGGAAAGGGCTACTACGCGTCGAACAATGTCCCCGACGTGAACGGCGGCGTTGAAGGAGGCGGCGAGTATGACACGATGAACCCGTGGCTGGTCGTCCTCGCGCACGAGGACTGGTACCGCGACATCGTGAAGTCCACGTGGACGCGTGCCTACGACAGCGGCGTTTTCGAGCGCACGTATCAGCTCATCGAAAACGACAAGACGACGCTCGAAAACGACTTCGCGAAGAACTACCAAAAGTGGGACAACATCAGACACAACGAAGCTTTCGTGAATGAGCTATCCTCCCCTGCCCGCAGGTGCAAAACCGAGGCTGAGGCAGCCGATTTCCTGCTGGAATGGCTCAGGAGCAGAGTTGATTTCCTCAACTCCGAGCTCCACGAATAAGCGCAAGACAAGGAGGTACGAGCCATGCCGCTCACTATTGTCAGGAACGATATAACGAAAATGGAATGCGACGCCATAGTCAACGCCGCAAATAACAGTCTCCTCGGCGGAGGCGGAGTCGACGGAGCAATACACCGCGCCGCAGGTCCGAAGCTGCTCGAGGAGTGCCGCACGCTCGGAGGCTGCGACACGGGCAAAGCCAAGATAACGGGAGGCTATGAGCTGCCCGCGAAATACGTCATACACACCGTAGGACCGATATGGCAGGGCGGCAGTCACGGCGAGCGGGAGCTGCTCGCGTCGTGCTACCGCGAGAGCCTTGCGCTCGCCGCGGAAAGGGGCTGCGAGTCCGTCGCCTTCCCGCTCATATCGGCAGGAGCGTACGGCTACCCGCGCCCCGAGGCTCTGCGCGTCGCGATGGACACGTGCAGCGAATTCCTCATGGAGCACGATATGATGGTGTACATCGTCGTATTCGACAGGGACTCCCTCTTCGTGAGCGAGAAGCTTTTCGCGGATATACGCCGCTACGTCGACGACAACTACGTCTCGGAGCACACCGACCGCAGCAGGCGAAAAATGTTCAGTCTCCTCGGGAATCTTGCGGCTGCTAAGTCCGAGAGCGCACCTGTTGACGCTGCAATGCCCATGGCAGCAGCGATGTTCGCAGCTGAGGAGTGCTGCGAGAGCGCTGTCCCCGACGACCTCGAAAAAGCTATGGCGCAGATAGACGAGAGCTTCTCGCAAATGCTGCTGCGCAAGATAGACGAAAAGGGACTGACGGACGCGCAGTGCTACAAGAAGGCGAACATCGACCGCAAGCTCTTCTCGAAGATACGCAGCGACGTCCACTACAAGCCCAAGAAGATAACCGTCATCGCCTTTGCGGCAGCACTCGAGCTGTCCATCGACGAGACGCGCGATATGCTGATGAAGGCGGGCTTCGCGCTCTCGCACAGCAGCAAGTTCGACATCATCATCGAGTACTTCATCACGCACGGGAGGTACGATATCATCGAGATAAACGAGGCGCTGTTCGCCTTCGACCAGCCGCTCATCGGCGGATAAAAAAATGTCGCCTCGCAGGCGACCACTACCTCCGCGGGATATGGTAATATATAGTCACAGGGAAACCACAGACCATTTCCAAACGGAGGTAATAGCTATGAAAAAAACTACCAACAACATCACCGAGCTCATATTCATTCTCGACAGAAGCGGTTCCATGGGAGGGCTGGAGTCCGACACGATAGGCGGCTTCAACGGAATGATAGAGAAGCAGAAGAAGGAGGACGGCGAGGCTTACGTTTCCACAGTCCTCTTCGACAACGAGAGCGAGGTCATACACGACCGCGTGAAGCTCTCGGAGATACGTCCCATGACCGACAAGGACTACTACGTCCGCGGGTGCACGGCACTGCTCGACGCGATAGGCGACGCCGTGAAGCACATCGGCAATATCCACAAGTATGCGCGTCCCGAGGACGTCCCCGCGCACACGATGTTCGTCATCACGACCGACGGCATGGAGAACGCCAGCCGCAAGTACAACTACAAGGAGATAAAGCAGCTCATCGAGCGGCAGAAGAAGGAGTACGGCTGGGAGTTTCTCTTCATCGGCGCGAACATCGACGCGGTGGAGGTCGCGGAGAAGGTCGGCATATCGCGCGAGCGCACTGCCAACTACGTATCCGACAGCGTGGGCACGAGCATGGTATTCGAGGCGCTTGCGGCTCCCATCACGGCGCTGAGGAAGAATATGAAGATAGACCGCGAATGGGCTGAGACTCTCGAGGAGGACAAGGCAAACCGCGGCTGAAAAAAGAAAGGCACTTCCGATATCGGAAGTGCCTTTTTATGAGTATAAGGAGGTCAGGTAAGGTCGCGAAGGTCAACGAGCGGCGAATCGTAGTAATCGTGGAAATTGCCGTTGTAGCTCGGCTCTGCGCCGTAGATAAGCGTGCCGAGGTCGTCCGCTTCGATTACGAATGCAAGCTGAACTTCTGCGCTCTCGCCAGCTTCGAGAACGATGTGGTTCTTCTCGCCCTTCTTGTCGGAATCAAACGAGAAATGCAGACCCGATTCGCAGTTGAAACCGTTCGCTTCACCGTTGACGTGGTGATTGGTCGGAAAGAGGTCTATCGGCGTGATACAGCCGTCCTTGTAGGAGCACATCTTCGGGCAGATACAAAAGTCAGTCTCGACATCGCTGTTGTTGGTATAGGTGAGGTCGAGCACTACTATGCGCAGGTCGTAGTTCGGGTCATTGAGCCTGCCGTCCTCGCCAACATAGATGCTGTAATCCTTGTCCCAGCCGCAGCCGTCGGTCGTGATACCGTCGAAGCTGTCCTGCACGCGGGCGCTGTTGAGCGTGATATAACAAAAAGCGTGCTCATCTCCCGACTGCCGAGCAGTTTCTTTATGGTACTCGCTTGCGAATGTATCGCCAACGCCGTAAAGGTACACATCATCGAGGTCGAGCTTGTAGCTCAGGCTGTTGTCCTCTTTGCGGGAATCTAAACTCAACTGAGCAGGACTCTCGGTAAAATTGTCAGTCCATATATTGACGTGGAAATCAGCAGCATCGCAGTCAACGAGCTCCATGCCCTCGCAGACCTTCAGTGCCTCTTCATCGGAGTAGTTGTCGGTGATGTGAAGTGTCGCAACATAGGGCGAGTCGTTGAACTTCACGAATATCCAGCGGCTGAAACTATTCACGGGCTCACGGTTTTCGTTCGTTTCGGCATATCTGATTATTACGTGCTTGCCGTCAAGGTCATACTCGGCGGAATCGTAGTTGAAACTATCGTATATGAGCTGCTGATACTCATCCGTAACAAAAAGCAGATTAGACATACCGCCGCCTGTTTCATAGTCGTGGTACTTTCCGCCGTAGGCTCCGTCCTCGCTGTAGACCAAGCCTTCAGGCACGTAATTGAGCTCCAGCTTCTTGAAGCCGTAGTTCTCGACGTCCTCCAAGGATATAGTTTCCTCAAATTCTGTCTCTGCTGCCGTCTCGGTGAACTCGGTCGTGAGCTCCTCCTCGAGAGCCGTAGTCTCGGCGAGCTCGTCAACCTCTGCCGCGGGGTCGGAGACTCCGCCGCCCTTGCCTGCGAAGAAAAATCCCGCGGGCACTATCGCGAAGGCTGCTGCGACTGCTGCCACCGACAGCACGAAAGCGCGCGTGCTATTCTTATTTCTGTTGTCTACTGTATGTCTTTTCATCGTTATACCTCTCATCATCGCGTTTTTGCGGGAGATATAGCCCTGCGAGAAGCTGTGCTCCTCCCCCGGCGAGAATGCCTCGTCAACTATCCTCTCCCACTCTTTTTTGTCAGGTAATCTTGAAGTTTTCATCATCAGGCTCTCCCTTCATACTGATAAGTCGTTTCTTGATACGTTCAAAGCGTTTGCGCGCGGCAGCCTCCGTGACGGAGAGCCGCTCGGCGGTCTCGCGCCAGCTGAGTCCGTACCCGCACCGCAGCATTACCAGCCTGCGCTCATCGTTTGTGAGGCAGTCCAGTATCTCGGCGGGCTGACGGGCGAAGACCTCGCGCTCTATGTCGACGTTGTCGTCGGGTATCTGCAAGGTCTCCCCGTCAATGGGAGCCTCGCGCGTGTAGAAGTGCTTTCGCCTGCGGTACTGCTCGATAGAAGTGCTGCGTATCACCTTAATGATGTAGTTCTTCGTCTTCGGAGAATCGGGCTCGCCGATACGTTTAAGGTGCTTCATCAGCCTCAGGAACGCTTCGGATACGGAGTCCTCAGCCGCTCCGCTGTCGCCGAGTATCGCATAGGCTATCCTGTACATCGGCTGCTCGTAGATATCGTAGAGCCGCCGCAGCTTCTCGGATTCCATATGTGTCATTCCGTCACCTCCCGTATCTCTCTGTAGGGTGCTCCCCTTTTTTGGACGTCCTGCTAATATAACGATGATGGTTTTGATTTTGTGACATTTACGCCTGCTCGCTTATCCATATGGAGGCGCGATTCTGTATCAAGTCAATGGTCTTGTCAATGTCCTGCCCGCCCATGAGATAAGCGAGCACCTCCTCCTCGACTATCCAGAAGAGCTCGCGGTCTATATCGGAATATTCCCAGCGGTCGACAGAGTTGATATACTCGTCGATGTAATCGCAGTCGGCTTGGTCTATCCTGTTCTCGCTGAGGACCTCGAGCGGCTCTCTCCCAACCGACAGCTCAAAATTCTCATTGTCATAATAGCCGCTCATAAATCGTTCAGCCGTCTGCCTGCGGGCGGCGTTGTTTATCGGAAAGCCGTTCAGAAAATTCCAGTATTTCGCAGGCTTACCGTTTTCATAATTGGTATACTCGTCGGCGTAAGCGAATTTCTCAAGCTGGTACTCCTCTCTGTAGAACTCGCGTATGAACTTCCACGCCGCCTCCTGCTTCTCCTCGGAGATATTTGCTCGTATCGCGAGCCCGCCCATTCCTACGCCGCTGATGAACGCGCCGCTCCTGTCTGATGACGGGAAGCCGACGAGCGTCAGCTTTCCGTCGCGCAGGTGCGGGTAATCGACAGTATTCCGCGCATAGTCGATGTCCTCGTATATGGCGTTATTGTAACCGCGTATAGTATACTGTTCGACGAGATTCGGTCTTTGATAGTTTATATCGTCGTCCTGCTTCTGACCCATATTACTCGTAAAGCCCTTGCAGAATTCGAGCATTTTGCGAAAATCAGGGTGGTCGAAGTGCACCTCGCAGTTCCTGTAATCAATGAACGCGGTATCATTCGCCCTCAGAACATCGTACCAGATGTCCTCGGCGGTGACGGTGTGGTTTACCATAGAGCCCTCGGGCATGACATTCCAGCGGTCGATGAACTCGTCTATCGTCCAGTTCCGTGTCGTACCGACGTATTGCGACTCTCCTATCATCGTATGCACCGAATAATAAGTCGGCATGGAGTAGAGCTTGCCGTCCCGCTCGCAGAGCCCGAGAATGTGGGGATTGAGGGTATCGCGGTTGACCTCGGGGTCGTCCTCCATGAACTTGTACAGGTCGACGAATCCGCCCTTGCGCTTGAATATCTCAAACTTCGCGCCGTTGCCGAACGAGAACGTCCCGACGATGTCGATAGTATCCTTGTTGATAAGCTCCTGCGTGACCTGAAAGTCTATCTGCTTCTGTATCTCGTCCGTCATTCCGACCGCCTGACCGCTTTCATCGCGCCCGTCCCAGAAAGACTTTATCTCGATGTGTACGCCGTTGTCCTCGGCGTTGAACCTGTCGATGAGCTCGAGCGGAGACCTGCCCGTGCCATTGACAAAACCGTTATCGTCACAATATGCAAGCGCCAATGTGAGGACGACGTCCTCCTTGCGCTCGGCAGTTTCCGTGCTCTCGGGCGTGCCTGTGCTCTCGGACGGTGACTGCGAAACGCTCCTCGAGCTGCAGCCCGTCAGGAGCAGAGCTCCCGCGAGTAAAAATGCTGATGTTTTTTTCATAGTGAAAACCTCCTCTGTGTTTCTCGAAATCGGTGGGGAGTATGCGGCAATCCGCACCTCCCACTTATATATACGACCGAATCGCGAAAGTGCAACACGTCACGCCTGCTCGCTGAGCATGAGGGATACGCGGTTCTGTATGCGGCGTGCGCACTCCTCGGCGGAGATGTCGCCCGAATCGAACTCGCCGTACTCCTCCATAATGATGTCGCTTATCTCATCGTCGTCGCTCTTCAGATTCGTGCAGGAGGCGATAAAGCTTCTCACTCTTTCGATGTCCTCTTCGGTGAGATTCGTGCCGAAGCTGGCGTCCCAGTTCTCTAACCCCTGCTCATCCGTCCAATGAGTGTGATTTGAGCGGTAAAGTCCGTATTCAAGCGTTTTCTCAAAGCTGTCCTTGCGCGTCATAAAGTTATTCTCGGTTTTCAGATAGCTTCGCAGGAACTCGTCGCTCATTATGAAGTTGACGTAATCCCAGCCGCCCTCCATACAATTGCCTGTCTTGAGCACGGAGAAGATATTTGCGTTATGAGCCATAAAGCTGCTTTTCGGGTCTTTCGACGGAGTTGCAAGGTACACAACATCATCACTGCTCAGACCTTTATTCTCACGGACATCGCTCACTCCCATCAGTCCGCCGATATAATCCTTATCAATGAGAGCCTTCTCGTTAGCGACAGCGTGCTGTCTCTCGGTGGAGTAGACCTGCTTCTCTTCTTCGGTCGCGGTGGCGTTGAAGGTCTCCCAGTCGCGCTCGGGACTGAGGCGGACGGTATGCGTGAACTCCAGCAGCTTTACGAATTCGGGCGAATCGAACCAACACTCCGCGTTGTCGAAGTCCACCCACGCGGAGAGGTCGCCTGTTACGAGGTTATACATAACGTACTCGGGCTTGGTCATGCTATCGCCGCCGAGAGTCATATCCTCGGGCATATTCGACGCTATATCAATGAATTCGTCCAGTGTGACATTGCCGTTCGGGAAGTATTTCTTCTTGCCGAGCAGCACGGGCATGGTGATACACTGGCTCATCATATACAGCCCGTCCTTGTATCTGTACGCCTCGGCAACGTTGTCGAGTATATCGTCCTCATTGAAGCCGCCGTACTGCGCCGACAGCTCGTTCATGTCCGCGAGCGCGCCGAGGTTGTACAGCCTTGTCATATCGCGCCTGCTGCCGTAGACGATGACGTCGGGGCTGTTTCCGCCGAGGATATCGGTCGAGAGCCCCTCAATGCCGCTCGTGAAGTATTTCAGCTCGCCCTCGTAGTTCTCGCTCTTCTTGTTGTACTTCGTTATCATCTCATCGTGATTCTTTGACCACACATCGCCCGAATTCGAGAGCACGCCGACCGTGTACTTCTCCCTGTTCTCGACGTAGTCATCAGGGCGCACCGTCAGCAGCGAGAAATACGTGCCCGCGTCGTCCCTGCCGTAGAGCGCGAATTTGCCCTCTCCCACGTAGGCGAGCGCGTATATGTCCGTGACATACAGCCGCGAGTCGATGAAATCGAGAACCTCGACGAGCTGCCCGTCGGCGGTCAGCCCGAAGATACCGTCGCCCATGACGAAGAACGCCTTGAAGTCGCCCTGTCCCGCGAAAATGCCCTTGTTCAGCCGCATATACTTGCCGTATTCGGTCATGGACTGCGGCTCGCGGAGGGTCTTGCCGTCCATGTAGCCGTAGTCGGTGGCGGTGGCATAGATGAACCTGCCGTCGCTGTCGAGCCCGTACGCCTCGAAGGTCATATCGTCGTCGGAGCTCTCCGCGACCTCGCCGCCCGCGTCAATGCGGTAGCGTCCGCTGTGAGAGCCGATTATCCAGCCGTCGCCGTACGCGCAGAAGAACGTCAGTACGTTGTCGTAAGCGATGAAGTAGTCGCCGAAGTCGGCAAGCTCCGTCACCGAGACCTCGCTGCCGTCGACGTCGTATGTGCGCACCTCGAAGCTGTACTCGCCGTTTTTGAAGTAGTCGGGGTCGGTTATCTCGCCGCTGAATTTGCCGCGTATGAGCAGCACAGACATCGTGCCGTCGGGGGCAATGCTCACCCGCGACTGGCAGCAGTCCTCAGCCGTGAAGAGCTCGGTCGGCTCGCCGAACAGCATATCCTCGCCGCAGTCCGCGAAGCTGAACTTGCCGCCGAGGTCCCACACGGCGCGCGTTCCCCTGCCCTCGACATAGGCTAAGTCACCGAGCGAACCGAAGCCCTGCGGCTTGTCGACGCGCTCCTCCTTGTACATGGTCTGCGAGACGGTGACCGCCACAGGCGCGCTGCTCTCGGAGCCGCCTCCCGCACTGCACCCGACGCTCGCGAGCATAGTTACTGCCATAAGAATAGAAATCATTTTTTTCATGGAAATTCCTCCTTTTTCTGTCCGTGGAGACAGTCTTCACCTATAAGT
>JAUMVH010000063.1:4486-13071 GCA_030530245.1 Ruminococcus sp. | reverse complement strand
GCTCAAGCGCATTGAACCAATAAAGAATAAAGTTCTCGACCTCGACGAGGAGTATCAGCAGCTCTCCGACGCCGACCTCAAGGCTAAAACTCAGGAATTCAAGGACAGGCTCGAGACGGGCGAAACGCTCGACGATATCCTCCCCGAGGCTCTCGCTACCGTAAGAGAAGCGGCTTGGCGTGTTCTCGAGAAGAAGCCCTATCCCGTTCAGATTATCGGTGCTATCGTTCTCCATCAGGGCCGTATCGCCGAGATGAAGACAGGTGAAGGTAAAACTCTCGTTGCCTGCGTTGCTTCGTACCTCAACGCGCTCTCGGGCAAGGGCGTTCACGTCGTTACAGTTAACGACTACCTCGCCAAGACTCAGGCAGAGGAAATGGGCAAGGTGCTCCGCTGGCTCGGACTCACCGTAGGCTGTATCCTCCACGGTCTCACCAACGACGAGAGACGCGAGGCTTACCTCTGCGACGTTACTTATGCTACCAACAACGAGCTCGGCTTCGATTACCTCCGTGACAACATGGTAACTCACAAGGAGGAGCGCGTTCAGCGCGAGCCCAACTTCGCTATCGTCGATGAGGTCGACTCTATCCTCATAGACGAGGCTCGTACCCCTCTTATCATTTCGGGACGCGGCGACAAGTCCACGGAGCTCTACGCTATCGCTGACCGCTTCGCAAAGATGCTCACTCCCACGACTGTAGTCGAAATGGACGACAAGGTCGATCAGGATACCGTCAGCGAGACTGCCGACTACATCATCGACGAGAAGGCTAAGACCGCTACTATCACTCAGCGCGGCGTTAAAAAGGCAGAGCAGGCTTTCCGCGTGGAAAACCTCATGGACCCCGAGAATATGACTCTGCTCCACCACATAAATCAGGCTATCAAGGCTAACGGCGTTATGAAGAACGAGATAGATTACGTCGTTCAGGACGGCGAAATTATCATCGTTGACGAATTCACGGGACGTCTCATGCTCGGACGCCGCTTCAACGACGGTCTCCATCAGGCTATCGAGGCTAAGGAGGGCGTTAAGATAAAGAGCGAGTCCAAGACTCTCGCCACCATCACTTTCCAGAACTTCTTCCGTCTCTATAACAAGCTCTCGGGTATGACGGGTACCGCTATGACCGAAGAGGACGAGTTCAAGGAGATATACAAGCTCGATGTTATCGCTATCCCCACGAACAAGCCCGTTATCCGCATCGACCACAACGATCAGGTATACAGCACCGAAAAGGGCAAGTATTCCGCTATCATTGACAAGATAATCGAGTGCCACGAGAAAGGTCAGCCTATCCTCGTAGGTACAGTATCTATCGAGAAGTCTGAGCTCCTCTCGGCTATGCTCAAGAGAAAGGGCATCAAGCACGAGGTGCTCAACGCTAAGCACCACGCTAAGGAAGCCGAGATAGTCGCTCAGGCGGGTAAGTACGGCGCCGTTACTATCGCTACCAATATGGCGGGTCGTGGTACCGATATCATGCTCGGCGGTAACGCCGAATTCCTCGCAAGAGCCGCTCTCCGCAAGGACGGCATGGAGGAGGACCTCATCACAGCCGCTATCGGCTTCGCTGATACCGACGACCAGATGGTCCTCGACGCAAGAAAGAAGTACCGCGAATACTACGACAAGTTCAACGCCGAGATAAAGGAAAAGGCTGTCGCCGTCAAGGAGGCGGGCGGTCTGTTTATCCTCGGTACCGAGCGCCACGAGTCGAGACGTATCGACAACCAGCTCCGCGGACGTTCGGGCCGTCAGGGCGACGAGGGCGAGAGCTGCTTCTTCCTCTCCGTAGAAGACGACCTCATGCGTATCTTCGCGGGCGACCGCCTCGAGAAGATGATGAGCGTGCTCAAGGTCGACGAGACTATGCCCATCGAGAGCAAGTCCCTCACAAAGATAATCGAGTCCTCGCAGAAGAAGGTCGAGGGCAGAAACTTCAGCATCAGAAAGAACGTCCTCAACTACGACGACGTTATGAATACACAGCGTGAGATAATCTACAAGCAGCGTTCACAGGTGCTCGACGGCGAGGACCTCCACAAGGATATCCTCAAGATGATGGAGGACCTCATCACCTCCACCGTCAATACCTACCTCATGGACGAGGACAACCACGAGGAGTGGAACATCGTAGGTCTCAAGGAGTACTTCAACGGCTGGCTCATCGGCAGCGAGGACCTTAGCTTCACTGAGGACGAGCTCAAGACAGTCACCAAGGAGCAGATAACCAACGCACTCAACGAGAAGTGCGGCGAGATATATCAGGCTAAGGAAGAGGAGTACGGCGGAGAGATACTCCGCGAGCTCGAGAGAGTTATCCTCCTCAAGACCGTTGATACCAAGTGGATGGCTCACATCGACGATATGGAGGAGCTCAAGAAGGGTATCGGTCTGCGCTCGTTCGGTCAGAAGAATCCCGTTATCGAGTACAGATACGAGGGCTTCGAGATGTTCGACGCTATGGTCGAGTCTATCCGCGAGGACACTGTGCGCGCTCTGCTCACTGTAAAGCTCCAGAAGCATGAGGCTCCCGAGCGTGAGCAGGTAGCCAAGCCCGACGCTCCCAATGCGGGAGAGGGCGACGGCAGCTTCTCGAACGAGCCCATCCGCTCAAACAAGGTCGGCGATAACGACCCCTGTCCCTGCGGAAGTGGCAAAAAGTACAAGAAGTGCTGCAAGCTCAAGGAAGCAGGCAACAAGTAAGTCTATAACAATGGGCGGCTCAGACCGCCCATTTGACGTGAATGTTCGTGCATTTTTATGAGGTGATGGAATATGAGAAGATCAGCGATTACCGCAGTATTATGCCTTTCCCTGATGACGACGGGCTGCGGCAGGATGGAGCCCGTTGTGAGCGAATCCGAGGGCGCTGAGACAACTGTTGCAGTTGAGAAAAAAACGGAAAAACCTACCGATGCAGATAATGCTGACCCCGAGTCCCCGTCCACGACGGCGGAGCCCGACGTCACGACTGCAAGCACTAACGCTTCGGAAAAGGCTACGACTACAGCTACCGCTGTTGTCGTTCGCGGAGGCGGTACAACTCTGACTGTGCCCAAGCGGACAAATACGGCGGCGAATACCACCACTAAACGTGCGGGAACTGTGACTACAGCCGTGACCACGACGACCACTGCCGTGACCACTACCGCTGTGACTCCCGACCATACTGTCTTCACCAAGGACACGCTCATGTGCAAAGTCACACGGGACGGTATCGACATTTTCAGCGACGAGGACAAGCTCCAGACAATTGAGATAGACACCGAGGAGCTGCTTGCGGCTCTCTCCGATATAAAGACGGAGCTGAAGGCTCAGCTCATCATCGACGATATCGACCTCGACGGTCACGACGACCTCTTTATCCCACGGCAGGTCGGAACTCTCAATACCTTCGGCGAATACTACCACTATGACGCCGAGGAGGAGAAGTTCGTCAAGTGGGAGGAGCTCAGGGAGATAGACTCCTGCGCTGAGGTCAACGAGGAAGACAGGACGTTCACCACCGAGGTAAAGCTCAGCGAGGACGAGTACGAGGTCAAGGTCTTCGCATGGAACGAGGGCGAGCCTGTGATACAGACAATGAAGAAGCAGTACAAGTCCGCCGACAGCAAGGACGATATCCTCATCGACTACTTTGAGTATACAAACGGCGAGGAGCAGCTCGTAAAGCGCGAGCGCGTACTGTTCGACGCCGACGGACGCGAAGTCGGCGCGGAAGAGATAGAGCTCGACTGATGGCAGGCTACAGCGTTTTTGCGCGGTATTACGACGAGCTTACCGCCAATATAGACTACGGCAGGCGTGCCGCTTATTTCCAAAGCTTGATCAGCAGATTCAAGTCCACCGAGGGCAGTATCCTCCTCGACCTCGCCTGCGGGACGGGCAGTATCTCCGAGGAGATGGCGCGGCTCGGCTACGACGTCATCGGCGTGGACAACTCAGACGAAATGCTCGGCATAGCACTCGATAAGAAGTTCGACAGCGGGCTCGATATACAGTACCTCTGTCAGGATATGCGAAAGCTCGATATGTACGGCACTGTCGATATTACGATATGTGCCCTTGACAGCATAAATCACCTCCCCGATATGGATTCTGTCAGGGAGGTTTTCAAAAAGGTGGCGTTTTTCTCGGAGAGAGGCGGACTGTTCATTTTCGACGTGAACACGCTCTACAAGCACCGCCGCGTCCTCGCGAGCAACACCTTCACCTACGAGACCGAAAACATCTACTGCATCTGGGAGAATTCGCTCGTCCCCGAGACGGACGAGGTCAAGATGCACCTCGAATTCTTCGAGCTCGAGGAAAACGGGCTCTATTCGCGGAGCTCCGACTCCTTCTCGGAGAAGGCTTACAGCGAGGCTGACCTCGAGCAGGCACTCACAGACGCGGGATTTGAGGTAGTCGCGAAGTACGGCGACGATACCTTCGACTCCCCTGCCGCCGACTCGCAGCGTATCGTTTACGTCGCGAGGTGTCTCGTGAACGGTCAAACAATTTGAAAGGATATCATATCTATGGGTGAATTATACAGAGCCATTTCAGCCGACGGTTCGGCGTTTGCTGCCGTCCTCGACGGCAAGGACATCGCTGCGGAGATAGAAAAGCTCCACAAGACCTCCGCGGTCGTTACTGCGGCTCTCGGCAGGCTGACTATCGCCGCCTCCCTCATGGGATATATGCTCAAGGGCGAGGACGACTGCCTCACTCTCCGTGTCGACGCGGACGGTCCGACGGGTCAGCTCGTCGCCGTTTCAAACAGCCGCGGAAACGTCAAGAGCTACGTCTCCAATCCCGTTGTGGAGCTGCCGCTCAACAGCAAGGGCAAGCTCGATGTAGCGGGAGCTGTGGGCAGGGACGGCACTCTCGCAGTCGTGAAGGATATGGGCCTGCGTGACCCTTACGTCGGCGTTATCCCGCTCGTATCGGGCGAGATAGCCGAGGATATAGCCAATTACTACGCCGTCAGCGAGCAGATACCCACGGTCTGCGCTCTCGGAGTACTCGTGGACACCGACCTCTCGGTGAAGTCTGCGGGCGGCTTCCTTGTGCAGCTCCTCCCCTTCGCGGACGAGAAGTGCATTGATACTATCGAGAAGAATGTCGCAGCTATGCGGCCCGTTTCCGCTCTGCTCGACGAGGGCGTTACTCCCAAGGAGATAGCGGATATGCTGCTCGACGGGCTCGAGCCGAATGAGCTCGACACCGCCTCCCCTGTCTACAGGTGCGATTGCAGCCGCGAACGCACGGAGAAGGTGCTCATCAGCATAGGACAGAAGGAGCTCCGCTCCATAGCCGCCGAGGGCAAGGATACCGAGGTAAAGTGCCATTTCTGCGGTAAAAATTACATTTTCACACCCGATGAAATTTCCCGACTCGCGGAAGGAGCGTCAAAGGAATAATGAAGAAGCAACTGCTGATAACAGCTGTACTGCTGTCCGCCGCGCTCTTCTCTTGCGGCAGCAGAGACGAAGACCCCGAGGCTCATATCCGTACCGAGAATTTCACGGTGTATACGACCTCGCCTGTCCCGCAGACCGCTACGCAGGCTTTCACCGAGTCGTTCACCGCTCCTACCGAGGAGACGAGGTTTACGTACGCGCTGAACGGCACGACCGTCGAGCTGCGTATCAACGACAGGCTCGTGAAGACGCTCTCCTACTACTATACTCCCGAGGAGAAGTATATCTCAGTCGCCGATTTCGACTTCGACGGCTACAAGGACATCTTTATCCCCTACGAGAACTACTTCTCGGGCTACGGCTACTACTACTGCTACCTACCCGAAAAGAACGACTTCGTGCTCAGTGACGAGCTTATGGAGGTCAACAGGGCGATGAAGGTAGGTGAAGATAACACCCTCATCGAGGAGCAGGACGACGGCTACATCGACCGCTTCATCGTGTATCAGTGGGAGG
Source organism: Ruminococcus sp. (assembly GCA_030530245.1). Lineage (GTDB taxonomy): Bacteria > Bacillota > Clostridia > Oscillospirales > Ruminococcaceae > Ruminococcus. The sequence goes on along the minus strand of JAUMVH010000063.1, from coordinate 7,140 downwards.
GCAATAAGCTAAAAAAGGTGCGTAAGTCCGAGACGTACACCTCCTACAATGACGGTCTTATCCACACCGATATTTACACCTACGACTCGAAGGGCAACGAGACTCTCTCCGACACCATAATTCAGGAGGAGACTACTGCCGCCGAGACCGAAACCACCGAGACCACACCCGCTCAGTAAGGAGCAGATATGTTTGAAAATAAAACGGACGACCTGCCCGTTAAAGCAGTCCTCGCCTGCGTAGATACGGGCGAATTCGACGCCGAGACCTCCATCGCCGAGCTCGCGGAGCTCGCTGAGACGGCAAACGCCGAGGTCGTCGGCAAAATTATACAGAGAAAGGCTTCCTACGACCCCGCCACCTGTATGGGTGCGGGCAGGCTCGAGGAGCTGAAGGAGCAGCTCGGTCCGCTCGAAGCCGAGCTCGTCATATTCGACCACGAGCTCAGCGGCGTTCAGGTGCGTAATATCGAGGATATCCTCGATGTGCGCGTCATCGACCGCACCACGCTGATACTCGATATCTTCGCTCAGCGCGCCCGCACAAAGGAGGGCAAGCTCCAAGTCGAGCTCGCACAGCAGAAGTACCGCCTGCCGCGGCTTACGGGCATGGGTACGTCGCTTTCGCGTCTCGGAGGCGGTATCGGTACGCGCGGTCCCGGCGAGACCAAGCTCGAGACCGACAAGCGCCACATCCGCAAGCGTATATCCTACCTCGAGGCAGAGCTTGAGGAGCTCAAGAAGCACCGCACATTCTCGCGCTCCCGCCGCAAAAAGGACGGCGTGCTCAGCGCGGCTATCGTTGGCTACACAAACGTCGGCAAGTCCACACTGCTAAATGCGCTCACGGACGCGGGCGTGCTCGCGGAGGATAAGCTCTTCGCGACCCTCGACGTCACCTCGCGCGCTATCGAGCTCCCCGACGGCAGGAGCGTGCTCCTCACGGACACGGTCGGGCTGATACGCCGTCTGCCGCATAATCTCGTCGAGGCGTTCAAGTCCACGCTCGAAGAGGCGGCGTCCGCTGACATTATCCTCAACGTGCAGGATATGTCCTCGCCCGAGAGAGAACAGCAGGCGGAGGTCACGATGCAGCTGCTCTCGGAGCTCGGCTGCGACGGCATACCCAAGATAAACGTGATGAACAAGTCCGACGCGGCGCTGTATCCCGACACTGTCTTCGAGGACGAGACCACCGTCATCATCTCCGCGAGACACCACAGCGGCTTCGACAGGCTGCTCGAGTGCATCGCGCGTAATCTGCCCGAAACGGCGAAGCGTATGAAGCTCCTCGTCCCCTACGACAAGACCGCGTTCATCAACCGCGTACGCGTTGACGGGAAGGTCTTTTCCGAGGAATACAGCGAAAACGGCACACTCATCGACGCCCTCGTCGACGTAAAGCTGCAAAAGGAAGCGGAAAGCTACAAGACATAATAAAACGGCTGAATGACGTCCATTCAGCCGCTTTTTTCATATTCTCGGGAGTATCGTGTTGCGCGGAGTTCCTTTGCACGGCTTGTCGAAGCTGCCGCCTCCGAGCAGGAAGCGTTCGAGCCTGACGAGGTCTGCCACGCCTGTCTCGCCGTCGTCGTTAACGTCAGCCGCGCCCGTTGAAGCGCCGCCTGTCACGCTCTGACGGAGCATGATGAGGTCGAAGGTATCGACCCTGCCGTCGCCGTTGAGGTCTCCGAGGAGAACGAAGTCCTCGACGGGCTCGAGTATCCACTCGATATTGTCCATAGCGTTGCTTAGCTGACGGCTTACATTGCCGTTGTCGTCCATGACGGCTTCGTCGAGCTCGATAGCGTAATGCCCCTTGCTCGCCTTTGTCGTGATGTACATATTGTCGCCGTTGGCAACGAAAATGAACCTCTGAGCGTCGCCGCCGTTTGCGGCGGAAATGCCTGTATTGTAGTCGTAGCCCTTCTGAGGGTCGAATTCAAGGACAAGGGTCTTGCCGCCGCCGAGTTCAGAGACTATCTCGTAGCTTCCGTCGCCGACAGGCTTGACGTACCACGTGTTGTAATCAGCCGCGCCGTCTGCCTTGTACTGGATAACGCTCGCGCCCGAGCGCTCCTCGCCGTTTATCACGGAAAGGTACTTGCCGCTGTAAGCGTTCTTTATGCGGTACTTGCCCTCCGCGATGTCGAGTCCCTGAACGGGCACGACCTTCTCCTGCTGAGGAAGTATCCGCGTGAAGACCTTGAGCGAATCGAGCGGCTTGCCGTTCTTGTCGAAAAGTCCCTGATTGTCGTAGCTCGAGCCGCCTGCCTCCTTGGCATCCTTGTCGTATTCGCCCGCGGTATCGGTCGCCCAGCCGTTGCCGTAGGTGTTCCACTGAGCCTTGCGCTGCTCCCACGACATATTATCGGGAGTTCCCAGCCAAGCGGGCTCCCAGTAGAACACGCCGAGTCCCCACTTGCCCGTGTCCGCGACTGCCTTGAACACGTCCGTCAGGCACTGAGCCTGTCCCTCGACGGAAATGGGATATTTCAGGTCGACGTTCGAGGACTGCGAGGTCACGGCATTTCCGAAGCTGTCACCGTCCTCGTCCGTGTAGGGGTAGGCGGTCTCCGCGACCATCACGTACTTGTGGTAGGTGTCGCCGATGTATTTGAGCACGCCCGTGAGGTTGTCGAGGGAGCCGTGCCA
>JAUMVH010000063.1:0-4476 GCA_030530245.1 Ruminococcus sp. | reverse complement strand
TAGTCGAGCTTGCACTCGTTCATGACCTGCGCGTACCACTTGTAGTAGTCGGTCTTGTTCGGGTTCGCGAAGTGGTGAGCGATAAGGATACTGCGGTCAAAGTCGCGGACTGCCTTGTTGCCGCTCGCGAAGAGGTCGCATATCTTGTACATATCCTTCTCGCCGCAGAAGAAGCAGTTAGTTTCGTTGCCGACCTGCACCATGCCGATGTCGCCGCCGTCATTCGTTATCGACTCGAGCACCCACTTCGTCCACTTGTATATCTCGCCTTTCAGCGTCTCGTGGTCGTGCTGAGCCCAGTATTTCGGGCGCGTCTGCTTGGCGGGGTCTGCCCAGAAGTCCGAGTACTGTATGTCCACAAGGAGCTTCAGCCCGTACTTTGACGCGCGCTTGCCGATCTCGCCCGCTACCTTTACGTCGTTGTTTCCGCCGCCGTAGGTATGACCGCTGCCGTCGTTGGGCTCGTTCCACACGCGGACGCGGATATAGTTCACGCCGTTCTCGGAGAGGGTCTGAAAGATGTCCTGTTCCTGCCCGTACTCGTTGTAGAACTTCACTCCCGCCTGCTCTATCGAGATTATGGACGAGACGTCGACTCCGCGTATCGGCTCGCCGCCGTTGATGTTCGTATCGAAGTAGCTGAACGTGACGGACTGCTCTGCCGCGTGCGCTCTCTGCGGAGTACCCGAACATATGGGTGCGAGCGCGATAACAGCCGACATCGCCGCCGCTATAAGCTTTTTCAGTCGCATAGCTAAGTCCCCTTTATCATTTTTGTTTATTATACTAAATATTTCAAGCTTTGTCAACACATAAAAAGCCATTCAAGTGGACAAAAAAGGCGCTTCATATGAAGCGCCTTATACCTTACAGAAGTGTTATGCCGTTTTCGGCGCATTTCTGCACCATTTCGTCCGTCCATATCGAGGACTGCACCTCGCCGATGTGTGCCTTGTTCAGCAGGAGCATACACAGTCTCGACTGTCCGATACCTCCGCCGATAGTGAGCGGGAGCGTGCCGTCCGCTATCATCTGATGATAACGGTACTGCATTCTGTCCTCTGCGCCGCATTCCGCGAGCTGAGACTTGAGCGAATCCGCGTCGACTCTGATACCCATTGACGATACCTCAAGCGAATCGTCGAGCATGTCGTCCCAGATGAGGATATCGCCGTTGAGCGACCAGTCATCGTAGTCGGGAGCGCGTCCGTCGTGCTTCTCGCCGCTCGCAAGCTTGCCGCCTATCTGCATTAGGAACACGGTCTTGTGCTCCTGAGTGATGAGGCGCTCGCGCTCGTGACCCGTTTTGTCGGGGTATTTGTCCTCGAGCTCCTGAGTCGTGATGAAGAAGGGCTTCTCGCATATCTGTCCCGCAATCTGAGGGTAGCGCAGGCTCACCTTGCGCTTGGTGTACGCGATAGCCTTGACTACGGAGGTCACGGTCTCCTTGAGGAACTGAATATTCCTGTCCTCGCGGGTGATGACCTTCTCCCAATCCCACTGGTCGACGAAAATGGAGTGGGTGTTGTCGGTGTCGTCGTCGCGGCGGATAGCGTTCATGTCGGTGTAGATACCCTCGCCAGCCTTGTAGCCGTAGCGGTAGAGCGCCATTCTCTTCCACTTCGCGAGAGACTGTACGACCTCGCCCTCGCCGTCAATTTCCTTTATCGAGAAGTCGACCTTGCGCTCGACGCCGTTGAGGTCGTCATTGATACCGCTCCCCTTCCTGACAATGAGCGGAGCGGACACGCGGTCGAGCGTCAGCGCGAACGACAGCGCCTGCTGGAAAACGTCCTTGATGTATTTGATAGCGTGCTGAGTCTCTCTCAGCGTGAGAGCCGATTTATAGCCCTTGGGGATATACAATGACCTTGACATAGTATCATTCCTTTACTGAAAATTTATCAAAAGAACAGCGCCATTGATGTTCTTTCTGAGTTTGGGTCTGCCGCTTATCTCTTCTGAGCGGCGATGTAGAATCTGTGTATCCTGCCGTCGATGTGACCGTCCCTGCGGACAGTCTCCTCAGCGGCAAGAAGCCTTTCAAAGCATTTCTCGACCGAGAAATCGGGGAACTCCCAAGGTATCACTCTCGTGAACCACACGAGTGCTCCCGTGTCCGTGAAGCTTATCGGACGAAACGCCTCGTCATGCTCGATGAGCGTGAAGCCCGCCTTCCTGAGCAGCTCCGACTGCTTCGCGAGTTCATTCTCGGGGAATGGTATCGGTGCCTCGGGGAGCAGTAGCTCCACGAGCTCGCGGTCGTTGAGGCTCCCGACCTGTTGGGTAAGGAAAATGCCGTTAGGCTTCAATATGCGGCAGAGCTCGTCTGCGTCATAGGAGCCGTGCCTGTTGATGATGAGGTCGAAGCTCCCGTCCGCAAAGGGCATAGCCGCGTAGTCCGTGACCTCGCGGAAGTCGATACCGAGCGGCGTGAGCGTCTGCCTGCACAGCTCGACATTCGGCGGATAGCTCTCGGTAGCACTCGTCAGTACAGGAGAATGTCCCAGCGAGAGCAGAAACTCCCCGCCGCCCGTGTCGATATCGAGGATACGGTCTGTGGGCTTGATATAGCGGGCGATACGCTCGGGAAACGACCACGGGAGGTCGTCGTCGCCCGATATCATGCGTCCGTCCAAGTGGCTGAAATCCCAGCCGTGTATCTGCGCCGAGCGCTCTTCTTCGAGCCAGCTCTTTATGAGCTTGGTCGTGTCCATTATCTGATGGAGCCGACCGTTCTCGGGAACATTATTACGTCGCGGATATTAGCCATACCCGTCGTGTACATGATGAGTCTCTCGAAGCCGAGACCGAAGCCGCCGTGCGGTACCGTGCCGTACTTGCGGAGGTCGAGGTAGTCGGAGTAGAGGTCGAGGTTCATGTTCCTCTCCTTCATAGCGGCTACGAGCTTGTCGTAGTCAGCCTCACGCTCGCTTCCGCCGATTATCTCGCCGACACCCGGTACGAGGAGGTCGACTGCCGCAACGGTCTTGCCGTCGGGATTCTGCTTCATGTAGAAGGACTTTATCTCCTTGGGGTAGTCGGTAACGAATACCGCTTTCTTGAACACCTTCTCGGAGATGTATCTCTCGTGCTCGGTCTGGAGGTCGCAGCCCCATTCTACGGGGTATACGAAGTTCTCGCCCGACTCCTGAAGGAGCTTTATAGCCTCGGTGTAGGTGACTCTGCCGAAGTCGTGGGAGATGAGCTCCTCAAGGCGGGCTTTGAGTCCCTTCTCGAAATGAGCGTCGAAGAATGCTACCTCGTCGGGGCAGGTGTCGAGGAGCTCGCGGATAACGAACTTTATCATATCCTCTGCTATCTCAATGACGTCGTCGAGCTCCGCGAAAGCTATCTCGGGCTCGATGTGCCAGAACTCGGCGAGGTGCTTGGGGGTATTGGAGTTCTCGGCGCGGAACGAAGGTCCGAAGGTGTATATCTTACCGAAAGCAGTTGCGCCCATTTCGCCCTCGAGCTGTCCCGAAACGGAGAGTCCCGCCTTCCTGCCGAAGAAGTCGTTTGCGTAGTACTCCTCCTCGGTCTTGTAGTCGTGGGTGAAGCCGTTTGTCGTTACGGTGAACATCTCGCCCGCGCCCTCGCAGTCGCTTCCCGTGATGAGCGGAGTGTTAACGTAAACGTAGTTGTGGCTCTGGAAGTACTTGTGGAGCGAAGCCGCAAGCACCGAGCGCACGCGCATTACGGCGTTGAAGGTGTTCGTTCTGCCGCGGAGGTGAGGGATAGTACGCAGGAATTCGAGCGTGTGTCCCTTCTTCTGCAGCGGATAATCCGTGGGAGCGTCGCCGAGAACAGTTATGCCCTCGGGAGCTGTATTTATCTCGAAGGTGTTGTTTCTGCCCTCAACTACCTTGCCTACTACCTTTACAGAGGTGCCAACGCGGGGCTCCTTGAAGTCTCCCTCGCCCTTCTCGACTACGACCTGTAAGTTCTTGAGCGAGGTACCGTCGTTGAGCTCGATAAAGGCTACGCTCTTAGAGTTGCGCGATGTGCGTACCCAGCCGCATACGGTGACTTCCCTGCCCGCGAACTCACCTGTCGTGATGATGTCCTTGATGTCTGTGTGTTTCATAGTTATTCGTTCCTTTCGATAATTATTCAGACGAGAGAATATAAAAAGCTCCCGCCCTGAAACAGGACGGGAGCATTAAACCCGTGGTGCCACCTGAATTTACCGCTTTTATCATCGAAGCAATAACTTCTCCCGATATCTCGGGGTGCAACAAAAGCAGTCACTCTTGTCCGCTGTAACGCGCGGAGGACGTCTCCCCTACTCGGCAGAGCCTTTGGGTTCGCTGCTCGGAAGTGTTATTCACATCGGCTCTGATACGCGGCTCGCACCTCACCCGCGCTCTCTGAAAACGAACTCCGAAGCTACTTCTCTTCGTCAAAGCATTTTAACTATCTGTTATTCTATCACCAATTTAGTGGTTTGTCAATACCTTTTTTGAAATTTTTTCA
>JAUMVH010000062.1 GCA_030530245.1 Ruminococcus sp. | reverse complement strand
TGCCGTAGGTTTACGGCTCGGTAGCCCGCATTTTCCGCTAAGGGTAGCACGCGAAAGGGTGTCCCTTTAGCCGATTCGCAGGCAACCGTGTAAGCCATAAGCTTATTGCACGGTAGCCCGCTTTCCCCGCTAAGGGAAGCAACCTAATGCCGTCCTTCGGTTATTCTCAGTCAGTTTTGGAGTAGAGCTTCTTGAAGTCGGTGGGAGTGCAGTGCTTTATCTCCTTGAAAATGCGGTTAAAGGTCGTGAGGCTCTTGAAGCCCGAGCGCATGGCGACCTCGGTTATCGGTATATCGGGGTCGAGGAGCAGATTCTCCGCCGAGCGCGTCCTGCGGGCGTTTATGTACTGCAAATATGACATCGAGTTGTACTGCTTGAATATGCGCGAGAAGTGGTACTTGCTGTAGCCCGCGACGTCCGCGAGCTGTTCGAGCGAGATATCGTACATATAATTTGCGTCGATGTACTTCATAACGGTGCTGAATTTCTCGGAATACTCGTCTATCTTGCCGTCGTCGCACGAGAGCGAGCTCTTGCTCTGCTCGAGGTGGAACTCGCGCACGGCTATGAGGAGCTGTATCAGCATGGAGTATATCTTCACGTCCGCGAGCTCGTTCTTGGTGCCGTACATACCGTAGATGTCGAGCATGGTCTTCTTCGCGAGCACGTGGAGCTCCTTGTCGTACTCGGGCGTGATGAGCAGGGGAGCCGTGAGGCTTCTCATTACGGGCGCGAGCGCGAACACATCGCCGAGCACGGCGTTATCGCACTGGAAAATGAGCCTCCTGCCCGGGATAGCGGGCATACTGTGGATCTCTCCGGGCGGGATAATGAGCACCTCATTCTCCTTGAAGGTGAAGCTCGTGCCGCCCACCTTTACCGTATAGTGGTTCTTGAGAGGCATAAGTATCTCCACGGCGTTGTGCCAGTGGACGGGATACGCCTCGTTGTCGTCGTTGTCGTAAAGAAGGATAGACCGTTCGCTGTCGTATTCAACGGTCTCGTAGTCGCCTGACAGATGCTTTATCATAATTGTACCTCACCGAAAATTGCGGTCACGGCACAGCGCCCGCGAAACTGTCTGCGGTGCCGCGTGACCTCTCCGAGGGCTCCGAAAGAGCCTCATATCTACCGATTATCCATACTTTATTATAATACATTTTTGCACCGATGTAAATACTGCGGCGCAAACTTTGGAAGTACTGTACAAATACGAGCCGCAATTTTTGGTCAATACGTTCGCGCAGGACTGTTCACCGAGAGCGGCGGCGGAGCCTTTCCCGCGATTTTGCAATGCATAAAAATGCACGGATTCGGAGCCTTATTTTTCGACGTAATACGACAAATTGCTACAATTGATTTTAGTTATTGACATTTGGGAGAATACCGTGTAGAATAGTATACGGGGACAGTTAAGTTCCTTATTTTACGGCTCTAAAAATAGACAAATAAATTAACGAAAGCCGCTTCGTAGAACAAAAAACAGGTAATTAAAAGGGTGGTATAATGGTATTCAGCAGCTTGGAGTTTATTTTTTTATTCCTTCCTGCATTTATGATAGTTTACGGGCTCGTCCCGACGAAATATAAAAATGCAACGATCTTCGTTGGCAGTATCATCTTCTACAGCATGGGCGTGCTGAAAAGACCGATATATATAGCGCTTTTCCTGCTGACGATACTGTTCAACTTCATCATCGGCGAATTCATCGAGAACTTCCGTCGGGCGGGAAAGCTGTGGCTCGTACTCGGCATAGTTTTCAACTTCTGGTGGCTCGTCTTTTTCAAGTACACGGGCTTCACGCTCGACAACATCAATCTCTTGCTGAAAAACGACCTGCCTGTGAGGGATATCCTCCTTCCGATAGGCATAAGCTTCTACACGTTCCAGAACGTGTCGTACATCGTCGACGTCTACAGGCGCAAGGCCAAGGCGGAGACGAACTTCATCGACTACGGAGCGTATATCAGTATGTTCCCGCAGCTCATCGCGGGACCTATCGTCAAGTACGAGACGGTCGCGGCTCAGCTGAAATCGCGCACCCACAACATCAGGCGCGTGGAGGACGGACTCAAGACCTTCACTATCGGACTCGGCTACAAGGTGCTGCTCGCCAATCAGATAGGCGGTCTGTGGAAGCAGATAGGTGATATCGGCTTCAGGAGCATATCCTCGCCGCTGGCGTGGCTGGGAATATTCGCGTTTACGTTCCAGATATACTTCGATTTCTGCGGCTATTCGTATATGGCGATAGGTCTGGGCAGGATAATGGGCTTCGATATCCCCAAGAACTTCGACCACCCGTATATGTCGACGACAATGGGCGAGTTCTGGCGCAGGTGGCACATCACTCTCGGCAGCTGGTTCAGGGAGTATGTGTATATCCCGCTCGGAGGAAGCCGCGTGAAGACCTCGCTGATAGTCCGCAACTACTTCATCGTGTGGCTGTTCACTGGCATATGGCACGGCGCGAGCTGGAACTTCATACTGTGGGGAATGGTGCTGTTCGGACTCATAATGCTCGAACGCTTCGTGATAGGCGACTTCCTCAACACGTACAGGATAGTCGGTCATTTGTATATGTTCCTCGCGATACCGCTGACGTGGCTCCTTTTCGAGGTCACCGACTTCCCCAGCCTCGGTATCTACTTCTCGAGGCTTTTGCCGATATTCCCCGTCAAGACCTACGCGGTCATGGAGAATGACTACGTGAAATACTTCGGCATCTACTGGAAGTACTTCCTCGCGGGAATACTGTTCTCGACAAGTATACCCGAGAAGATATACAAAAAGATAAAGGATTCCTACTTCTGCGCGGTATTGCTTCTCATAGTTTTCTGGGCGTCGGTGTACTGTATGTACATCGGAAAGGACGACCCGTTCATGTATTACAGATTCTAAGGAGACTACAGTCTTATGAATAAATTCAAACAGTGTGCGTATACTCTGCTCCTGTTGGCAACGTGCTTCGTCGCTTCGCCGTTCATGGTACACGAGATATGGAAATCGAGCGCCTTGGCGGAAAAGCCTGTGGCATCGGCTCCGCCCGAGGTGAAAAAGAACGACGGCACGCAGGACGTCACCGACGAAAACGGTCAGCCCGTAACTCAGCCCGAGGGCGCTGCTCCCGCGGGGACTACAGCCGCAGGCGGACAGGCTCCCGCCGCAGAGACGGCTACGACTCCCGCTCAGCCCGACATCTTCGTCGAGAGCGACCTCGCCTACTTCGACGACGCCCTCTTCATCGGCGATTCGCGTACCGTGGGACTGATGGAGTACGGCGATTTCAAGAGCTCCGACTTCTTCTGCACCGAGGGGCTCGCTACCGATAAGATAAACCAGACCGAGGTGAACGGCAAGAAGTTCGACGAGGTGATAGACGCCAAGCAGTACGGAAAGGTGTACATCATGCTCGGTATCAACGAGGTCGGCAACGACCACGAGTACGTCCTGACCTCCTACCGCGCGATAGTGGAGAAGCTCAAGGTGCACCAGCCCGACGCGGTGATATACGTGCAGGCTAACCTCCACGTCACCTCCTACGCCGAGACCAAGGTCATCACGAATGCGGCTATCGACGACCTCAACAGGGGTATTGCTTCCCTTGCGGACAACAAGCGCGTGTTCTATCTCGATATAAACGAGCTCTACGACGACGAGTACGGCTACTTCAATCAGAGCTATACCCACGACGGCGTTCACCCTGAGGGTATGTACTATACCCAGTGGTGCCAGTGGCTGTGCACCAAGACCGTTCCCAAGTACATCGAGACTACGGAGGCGGCAGAATAAAAACGAAAGGCTCCCGTCGGGAGCCTTTTTTGCGCTGATTAAAAAATCGCCTCGATTGTTAATGGAGTACTTTAGATACACTATGGGGCGCGGAAAAGAATCGCGCCCCACAATAAAGTGGAGCGCGATCTGGCTGCGGGGACACCCCGCCGTTGGCGTGCCTGGAGGGATTCGAACCCCCGACCTACTGGTTCGTAGCCAGTCACTCTATCCAGCTGAGCTACAAGCACATCTCTTGACGACTTTAATATTATAGCATGAATACAAATGAAAGTCAATAGCTTTTTTTAGATTTGTATAGGAGCACAAAATAATATTCAAATAGCAGATAAACATGCGCATAACGTAAAAAGTGAAAAAAATCCTTGACATTGCTGTGGTGATATGATATAATTATTTAGTCATGAGACATTAGCTCAGTCGGTAGAGCATACGCCTTTTAAGCGTAGGGTCGAGGGTTCAAATCCCTCATGTCTCACCAGCGCCGAGCGGGCGCGCGCAGTTCGCGGTTCAGTTGTTCTGAGCCGCGAATTTTTTTCCGCGCTCCATAGCGGGTCTAAATCGGTTCACCTTTACAAGCGGCGGGGTGTCCCCGCAGCCAGATCGCGCTCCGCTTTATTGTGGGGCGCGAATTATTTCCGCGTACCTTAGTTTGTATAAGGCGCCACAGCTTTTCAGTGCGGTTCAGTTTATCTGAGCCGCGTTTTTTTATGCCTTGACAAAAACGCCGAAAAATGCTAAAATATACAGCGAGCAGACTACGCGGCAGCGGAAACGTTCAAGTTTATGAGGAAAGTCCGGGCATCACAGAGCAGGGTAGCTGCTAACGGCAGCCGAGGGCGACCTTAGGGCAAGTGCAACAGAGATATACCGCCGCTTTATGCGGTAAGGGTGGAAAGGCGAGGTAAGAGCTCACCGGAGCGCAGGAGACTGCGCTGCCATGTAAACCCTACCCGATGCAACGTCTATTGGTGCTTCGTATCTCAACGTCTGCTCGGCGGATACGGAGTAATGACGGCTTGAGCTTATCGGCGACGATAAGCGTAGATAAATTGCCGCGCACGACAGAACCCGGCTTATCGGTCTGGTCAAACAAAAAAGAGAGCTTCGGCTCTCTTTTTTTCGCTTTTTTACAGGAGTGTTCCCGCGAATCATACCTATTCGTATAAATCAGAATTTGCCGCCGAGCGGGCGGCGGCGCGGTTCGCGTTGTCGCTCGCAAGCTCGCTTACCTTCGACGGAGCGGCAGTCTGTTCCCGCGAATGATACCCTATTTGTATAAATCAGAATTTAATAGAAATTACTGTGACCTTGTATTCTTTTTAATTCAGTAAAAAAATTTTCTAAAGAAACTAAGATTTCAGGTATATATGTCTGGTCGATTTCAATATCATCAAATATTATTCCACTTCTATAACTATTCTCTTTATTCTTAAAAAAGCCACTAATAAAGCAATGCCCAAGTTTATCAAATCTAAATGTTAATTTGGTTCTATTAAGAGTCTCACCATAATTGTTCAGAATTGCGATACTATTTTTACAACATTGATAAGCATTATCCAATTCAATATAAAAATAATACAGATTTCCTATAGTTATATCACATTCAAAATTGCATTTAACGCCTTTGCATTCATAAGATATTTCAAAGTCTCCTGTGACACCACCATTCTTGATCGAGTATTCACTTTGATTTTCATCAAATCTTTTAAATGTAAAAACAAAATGCTCATATCCCCTACAAATATCAATCAATTTGTAGGGTAATTCAAGCGTGCTTTCAATTTCATTAGACAAAATAATTACTCCTATTACTCTAAATTCCGATTTATACTAATAACTATAGTTCGCGGAAACAAACTGCCGCTCCGCCAAAGGTAAGCGAGCTTGCGAGCGACAACGCGAACCGCGCCGCCGCCCGCTCGGCGGCAAATTCCGATTTATATTATTATGTATCGCCCATATATTCGCGCATAGCCTCTCCCGCAGCCCTGTAGCGCTGATAGAGCTCCGCCGCGGAGAGCCTCATCGCGCCGTTTCCGAGGATTATCATCTGCTCGAGCCCGTCGGAGGTCGCGACCAGCACCCTGTGCTTCTTCGACAGCTCGTGCGAGACGCGCTCGATGTAGCTGTCAGCCGTCTCGGACTCCTTGGTGTAGACAATGCTGATGTTGTAGTATTTCTCGACCTCGCGGTGCTTGCCCTTGACCCTGTAGGCGTCGAAAACGACGATTATCTCGTACCCCGTGCAGCCCTGATAGCTGCACATCATATTGACGAGCTCAGCGCGTGCGGCGTCGAGGTTCTCGTCGGCTGTTTTCCTGAGCTCGTCCCACGCGAAGATGATATTGTAGCCGTCCACGAGCAGGTAATTCGGTCCCTCATACTCGGGGAGCTTTACGCTTTTCGTGTCGGGCTGCACCGCCTTTGTCTTCTTGAAGGCGCGGCGGGGGTCGCGGTCGAGCTTGCCGTAGGTGCGCTCGAATATCGCCATCAGCTCCTCGTCGGAGACGGTTTTCTCGGCGAAGCGGCGCACTCTTGCGGCGTCCACCTTCTCCGCGGGAGCCTCACCGCTCATGCACGAGGGCAGGTGCATATGCTCGGGGACCTCGTTCCACTTCACGACGTAGCCCGCGCCGTGCGAGCAGAACACCGAATCCGCTGAATTATCGAGGTCGGCGTCGCAGTCGTAGCCGATATCGGCGATGACGCGCTCGCTGTCGTGGCACTCGCGGTAGCCCGCAAACGTGCACATCAGCCGCCCTCTGCCTCTCGTGTAGCCGATGACGTCGAGCTGATACGTGCCTATCTCGGCGGCGGGAGCGCTGCCCCTTATGACCGACATCTCGCCCGCGGTCTCGGGCTGACCGAAGTCGGCGCTGAAATGCTGCAGGTCCGAGATAGCGCGCCCGATGCACTCGCTCGGCACCTCAAGCTCGTAGTCGTAGTAGGGCTCGAGCAGCACGCTCTCGGCGGAGCGCAGCCCCTGCCGCACGGCTCTGTACGTTGCCTGTCGGAAGTCGCCGCCCTCGGTGTGCTTGAGGTGGGCGCGCCCCGATCTGAGCGTGAGACGCATATCCGTTATCGGCGAGCCCGTGAGCACGCCGACGTGCGTCTTTTCCTTCAGGTGCGTGAGGATAAGCCGCTGCCAGTTGCGGTCGAGCTCGTCCTCGGGGCAGTCGGTGTCAAAAACGAGTCCCTCGCCGCGCCCGAGCGGCTCTATCAGCAGGTGCACCTCCGCATAGTGTCGGAGCGGCTCGTAGTGCCCGACTCCCTCGACAGCGCCGCGGATAGTCTCCCTGTACGTTATAGCGCCGTCCTCGAAGGCGACGCGGTAGCCGAATCTCAGCTCTATCCGCTGCGTCAGCACCTCGAGCTGCACCGCTCCCATGAGCTGGATGTGTATCTCCCGCAGCTGCTCGTTCCACACGATATGGAGCTGCGGGTCCTCGTCCTCGAGGCGGCGGAGGTCGCCGAGGATGTCGTATACGCTCCGCTCCTCGGGCAGTCTGACCCTGTACGTCATTATCGGCTCGAGGACGGCGCCGTCTGCATCGCGTGCCGAGCCGATGCCCTGTCCCGAATACGTCCCGCTGAGTCCCGTCACCGCGCATATCTCGCCTGCCTCGGCGCGCTCGGCATTGCGGAACTTCTCGCCCGAATAGAAGCGCACGGAGCTTACCTTGCCCGTGACCGTGCTGCCGTCCTGAGCGGTATAGCTCAGCTCGTCTCTGACCGAAATGCAGCCGCCGTTGACCTTGAGGTGAGTGAGGCGCGTGCCCTTGGGGTCGTAGGATATCTTGTACACGCTCGCGCCGAATTCCAGCGAGCGGGCGGGTTCGAGCGTGAACCTGCCGAGCGTCTCCGTGAATTTTTCAATGCCGTCCATTTTCAGCGCCGACCCGAAGCAGCAGGGGAATATCCTGCGCTGCGCGACAGCCCGCGCGATGTCGGAGTCGCTGAGCGCGCCCGCGGAGAGGTAGGTCTCCATCAGCTCCTCGCAGCAGGTCGCGGCGTTCTCGGCAATTTCCGCGTCCGTGCCCGAGAAGTCGCAGCAGTCCGCCGAGAGCTTGCGCCGCAGCTCGCAGAGGATAGCGCTCCTGTCGGCGGAGATGAGGTCCATCTTGTTCACGAAAATGAAGACGGGCACCTCGTACTGCCTCAGCAGCCTCCACAGCGTCGCGGTGTGGCTTTGAACGCCGTCGGTGCCGCTGATGACGAGCACGGCGTAATCGAGCACCTGCATCGTGCGCTCGGTCTCGGCTGAGAAGTCGACGTGCCCCGGGGTATCGAGGAGCATTATCCGCGTATCGCCCGCCGTGAACTCAGCCTGATGGGCGAATATGGTGATACCCCTGTCGCGCTCTATCGAATCCGTGTCGAGGGAGGAGCTCCCGTCGTCGACCCTGCCGAGCTTCCTCATCTGTCCGCTCGTGTACAGCATAGCCTCGGCGAGCGTGGTCTTGCCCGAATCCACGTGGGCTGTTATCCCGACTGTTATCGTTTTCATACAAATGCTCCGCTTCCGTTAATACTCGATACCCTTTCTCGCCTGCACGCCCTTGTCGTAGGGGTGCTTCACGGGAGTCATCTCCGTTACGTAGTCAGCGGCGCCGAGGTACGGCTCACAGGCTCCGCGCCCCGTCAGCACGAGCTCGGGGGTGCCGCTGTAGGTACGCAGCAGCATTTCGGCGTTCGCAGCGTTTATAAGACCTGCCGACAGCGCGCAGAAGAACTCGTCGATGACCACGAGGTCGAAATTGCCCATAGCGAGCGTCATTGTCAGATCGGCGAGCATCTGAGCGTGCTCGGCAGCGGCATAGGCTTTCTCGCTGCTGTCCATTTCGCTGACGAACTTGCAGCAGCTCGGTGCCGCCTTGACAGTCACGCCGAGCTTCTCGAGCATGGCTATCTCGGAGGAGGAGCCGTCCTTCATCATCTGACAGAAGCAGACCCTGAGCCCCGCTCCCGCAGCCCTGACCGCGAGACCGACAGCCGCAGTTGTTTTACCTTTTCCGTTTCCCGTGTAAATATGTAACATAAATGTCACGCTCCAATCGCAATATTTGAATTAATTATAGCAGAAATGCGCCGAAAAAGCAATAATTGGATAATTAAATGGGAAGAGTACACATTGCGCCCGATAGCAAATTGTTGAGAATTGACAAAGTTGTGATTTTTGCCGTTTTCCTCTTTACTTTTAGTTAATATTATGGTATCATATACTAAAGGTGTATTGTAATGTCGGGAAATTTTTATATATTTTATCGAAAAGTTATACTTTACTTTTACGTTGTAATGTGTTACAATGTGAAGTAGAGAAATTTTCCCATATTATGTGCCCCTGCGGCAGATTGGAGTTAGTACAATGATCGACAAAATCAAATCAGATAGCATGGATCTTCTCTTTGAGGCTATCCTTACTCTTGAATCGGTTGACGACTGCTACAAGTTCTTCGACGACCTCTGCACGAGCATTGAGCTGAAATCGTTCGCACAGAGGCTGCACGTTGCCAAGCTCCTCGACGAGCACCGCGTCTACAACAGCATCGTTACCGAAACAGGCGCAAGTACTGCGACGATAAGCAGAGTCAACAGATCCCTCAAAGACGGGAACGACGGCTATAATATCGTTTTCGACAGACTCAAGGCGAAAGATCTGCTGAAGTGATCGCCCGACCTCTCTCGGGTGAAAATTATTCTTTGAAAGGAAGTTTTACATGAGACCATCGGATTTTTTTAAGAAGTCCGTCGCTGTTGTGACTACGGCAGCTACTCTTCTTGGAAGCAGCTCTTTTACGGCGGGGGCTGAGTACATTGACAAAGATAATCCGAACAACTACCAGAACTTTGCAGAGGCTCTTCAGCTCGCACTCTGCTTCTACGACGCCAACAAGTGCGGCGACGAGGTCGCTGACGACGGCTACTACTCGTGGCGCGGAAACTGCCACGTGAAGGACGGCGAGATACCGCTCCAGCCGCTCAATCCTATGCCCGAGCTCTACGGCGAAGCCAAGAATGACGGCTCCGAGAACGGCAAGGAGCAGGAGAAGAAGGAGGACGAACAGCCCGTCGGCGAAGGCAAGGGAGACGGCGGTCTCAGCGAGGCTAAGGGCCTCTATGAGGGCGTTACGATGTCCGAGGAGTTCATCGAGAAGAACCGCAAGTACCTCGACCCCGACGGAAACGGCACGCTCGACCTCACGGGCGGCTGGCACGACGCGGGCGACCACGTAAAGTTCGGTCTCCCCGGAAGCTACTCCGCTTCGACAGTAGGCTGGGGCTATTACGAGTTCCGCGACGCCTACATAGATATGGGGCTCCAGAAGCATATCGAGGACGAGCTCCGCTGGATAAACGACTACTTCATGAAGGTCACCTTCCTCGACGAGGACGACAATGTCGTAGCTTACTGCTATCAGGTCGGTGAGGGTAACAACGACCATAACTACTGGTGCGCTCCCGAGCTTCAGGTGGACAACACCGTCGTAGCTTCCTCGAGCTGTGCCGTTAAGCGACCCGCTTATTTTGCGACGACGGAAATGCCCGCTCCCGACCAGTGCGCAGGCGCGGCGGCTTCGCTCGCTATCAACTACCTCAACTTCAAGGACACCGACGAGGAATACGCGGCGGAAAGCCTTAAATATGCGAGAGCCCTCTATGAGTTCGCAGTCGCGACTCATCAGGAGGAGTGGACTCCCGGTACTACGCCGAGCTCGCTCGTTCTCGGATACGACGGCGGCTTCTACCACTCGAGCTACGACTACGATGAGCTCTCATGGGCGGCTGTATGGCTCTACTACTGCGCAGTTGCAGAGGACGAGACCCAGAAGGACGCCGCTTACGACAAGTACATCAAGGCTATCATCGACGTCGATGAAGAGACTACCAACGCCAAGGGCGCTCACCCCTACACAGGCTATATGAGACGTATCATCACCGATACGGGCAACTGCTGGCAGAACATCTGGGTACACTGCTGGGATACAGTTTGGGGCGGAGTTTTCGCTAAGCTCGCTCCCGTTACCAATACCGCCCGCGACTGGTATATCTTCCGCTACAACCTCGAATACTGGTCAGGCTGTGCGGCTACTATCGACAGCTCTGACTGGGGCTATGAGCCCGTTCACGGACACAAATACTTCGGCATGGACGACTTCCTCTGGAACACTCCCATGACCTGTGACGAGATACCCGACCTCCCCGACAGCGAGACCAGCGGCGACTTCATCGCCAAGTCTCCCAAGGGCTGGGCAGTCGTATCGGGCTACGGCTCGGCTCGTTACAACACAGCGGCAGGTCTCTGCGCGTGCGTATACGCCAAGACAACAGGCGATGAGACCTTCCTCCCGTGGGCAAGAGCTCAGATGGAGTATATCCTCGGCAATAACCCCATGGGCTACGCTTACGAGGTAGGCTTCGAGAACAGCTACGCTACTCAGCCTCACCACCGTGCTTCACACTGCAACGACAAGCAGAGCCAGGAGCTCCAGGTAAATCAGGTACACACTCTCTGGGGTGCGCTCGTCGGCGGTCCCGACCTCGACGACTACCACCACGACGAGACAAAGGACTACATCTACAACGAAGTTACCGACGACTATAACGCAGGATTCTGCGGCGACCTTGCGGGTCTGTACCACTTCTACGGTGCGGAGGGCAAGGAGCTCGCCGACAAGAACTACATTCTCCCCGACTTCGATATGTCCAAGAACGCAAAGGGCGGCTACGACCAGATAGACTTCGACGGCAACCCGCTTCCCGTCGGTCTCTATGCCGCAGGCGGAAAGAATCAGGAGCAGGACGGAAGCGTTCAGCTCAAGGTAGTTATCTACAATAGAACTATCGACCCGCCGAGCTTCGAGAGCAACCTCAAGGCGAGATACTACTTCAATGTAAGTGAGCTCGTCGAGCAGGGCTACGACCCCGAGGAGTACATCTTCTACCGTATCGACTACGACCAGGAGAAGGGCTACTCCAACAACAAGAACGAGGTCCACTTCACACCGCCTACCAAGTACGACGACAACGGTACCTACTACGTTGAGATGCAGTGGAAGGACTGCGACTTCTACGGAAGCCGTGTATTCCAGTTCGCGCTCGGCTACAATCAGGACAAGGAGACCTACGACGACGTACTGTGGGATTCCAAGAACGACTACAGCTACGCTGACCTCGTATCCTTCGCGGACGAGAACGAAGCGGCTGAGATAACGGACAAGATAACAGTATACGCCGATGACAAGCTCGTTTGGGGCGTTGAGCCCGAGAAGAACGGCGAGCCCGTTTCGGTATCTACTACCAAGTCCGCGACAGACAGCACTGTCCTCTGGGGCGACGCCAACGTCGACAAGAAGGTAACGGTCGCTGACGCTGTTGCTATCCTCCAGAGCATTGCCAATAAGGACAAGTACGCGCTTAAGGCTCAGGGTGCAAAGAACGGCGACGTTTACGACAACGGCGACGGCATCACGGCATACGACGCGCTCACTATCCAGCAGGTAGACGCTAAGAAGATAACACAGGCTGACCTTCCCGTTTCATACGCGAAGAAAAAGTAAACAACAAGAAACAGGCTCCCGAGGGAGCCTGTTTTTTATGGTATCGTGCAGATAAATGGGGCGATGCGGCATCGCCCCTATTTTTTATTTTGCGGGGTCAAACTCGAACTTTGGCATAAGTCTGAGCTTGTGGAGGTTGTTCGCGTGCATACGGTCTATCTTCGCCTTGAGCTCTGGCTTGTCGGAGAGGTCGGTAAGTCCGCGGATATAGCGGTCGAGCTCCGCGTACGTGAAGCCGAGATTGTCCTCGTCCGTCTTGCCGCACAGACCGTCTATCGGCACCTTGTGAACGAGCTCCTTCGGGAGCCCGAGATAGTCGCCTATCTGCAATACCTCGGTAACGGTGAGGTCGGAGAGGGGGGAGAAATCGCCCGCCGCGTCGCCGAACTTCGTCGAGTAGCCGACCCAGTCCTCGGAGAGGTTGCAGGTGTTGACGACGCGCGCGCCCACACAGGCTCCGATGGCGTAGAGAGTGGTCATTCTGATACGCGCGGGAGTGTTGATGATAGCCTGCTGTGAGGGCTCGATGTGCTTGCCGAGCTCGTTCATGAACGTGCTGACAGTATCGCCGATGTTGACGGTGTAGCTCTTGATGCCGAGCGTGTCCACGAGGAGGTGGCTGAACGAGATGTCAGCCTGCTCGCCCTGCGGCATGAGCACGCCGATGACCCTGTCCTTGCCGAGCGCCTTCACGCACACGGCGGCGGCGATGGAGCTGTCCTTGCCGCCCGATATGCCGACAACAGCGTATGTGGAGGGCGAGGCGTTCTCCTCAAAGTAGGTCTTTACCCAGTTTATGACG
>JAUMVH010000061.1 GCA_030530245.1 Ruminococcus sp. | reverse complement strand
CTAGTGCATATGCGGCTCAAAAGGTTGGTAAACCTAAAACGAAGCCGTATCATTGGGCTCAGAAAACCGTCAGAGAGATGCTTGCCAATCGTATTTACTGCGGCGATACTGTCAATTTCAGCACATATACTAAGTCATACAAGCTGAAAAAGACGCTGAAGAACGAGCCCGAAAATATGCTTATCTTTGAGAACACCCACGAAGCAATAATCAGCCGAAAGCTCTTTGATGTAGTTCAGAAACGCTACGAGGGCAGAAGGAAGTCTGACAAGTTTGGTGAGACCGATAAGTACGCAGGCTACCTCTACTGCGCGGAGTGCGGCTCGAGACTTTACATCAGCCGTTCCAAGAATATGAAACGGAGTAAATTTCATTATATGTGTGCTGGATATCAAAGCAGGATCGCTGACTGCACCGCTCACTACATTCGGGAAGAGGTACTCGATAGTATTGTACTGCGCTATCTGAGACAGGTAGTTAGCTATGCACGCGATAAGTCCGACGATTTTTACGCTATGGCAATGGCTAACGGAGAGGCTGAAGCTCAAAAGCAGTTCAAAGAGAATGAAATGCTCCGAAATGAGTATGAATCCAAAATATCTCAGCTCGACAATGCGATTCAGCTTCTCTTCATGGACAGGTCGAACGGTAAGATCACAGATGAGCGCTACGATATTCTCTCCGCTAACTTCGAGAAGGAGCAGTCCGAGCTTAAAGCTAAGCTCAGCACTCTTGATTTGAAGTTCAATGAGATGAAAGTGCGCGAAAAGCGTGTCAGGGACTTCATCAACAACGCCAAGCAGTACACGGAAATACGCAAGCTCACTCCCGAGATACTGAAAATCTTTATTTGGCGCATTGAGGTCTACGAAAAAGCAGTCAAGCGTTCGAGGACTTGCGGCAACCGTGTCGTTATCTACTTCACATTCTCAGCTGACAAGGCGATAGTGATTGACAGAGTGATAAGTGAAAACGGCGATATGCTGATACTTTAACAACAAAAATCTCCGAGGGGATCATCCCCTCGGAGATATAATAAAAACTAATGTTCGTTAACGAACATGAGCTAAACTCCCTTCCCAAAACTTCCAACTTAAATTTTTGCCCCATAGGGTGCTCTAAAAACGAAAGAACTTGCGCATTGTTGTTCTATCGGAAGTACCCTATGGGGCAAAAATTTGGGCTAAAAGTCTTTGGAAAGGGGCTCGGGGGAGAACCTTTCTTCAGAAAGGTTTCCCCCGACAGTAGCAATAAACATCTGTATTAGCGTTACAGGAATAAGTGGGGTATTACTCTCCGTATTCGGCTATGTAGGGGAGATTGCGGAAGTATTCGCCGTAGTCGAGACCGTAGCCTATCACGAACAGGTCAGGTATCGTGAACAGCGACATATCCGCCTCAAACGGCACTATCCTGCGCTCGGGCTTGTCGAGGAGCGTCACTACCCGCAGGGAGAGCGGATCCCTCGATCTCAGCAGCTTTACCACGTCCGCGAGCGTCCTGCCCGTGTCGATGATGTCCTCGACTATTATCACGTGACAGCCCGCGATATCGTGCTCGAGGTCCATCGTGATGTGGACTATGCCCGAGGACTGCGTGCTCTCGTAGTAGCTCTTCGCCGCCATGAACGCTATCTCGCACGGTACCGATACCGCCCTCGCGAGGTCCGCGAGGAATACGAACGAGCCCTTGAGTATGCTCACGAGGAGGATAGGTCTGCCGTCGTAGAGGCTGTCGATGTACCTGCCCGCCTCGGCGATGCGCGCGCGTATCTCGTCCTCCGAGACGACTACGCGCTTTATTTTGCTTTCAAATTCTGCCTTTGATGTGAACTCCATATCAGCTTTCCTTTCTGCCCGTGAGCATTTCGTATGTTACGCCGTATTTTTTCGCGATATCGCTCGCGTACGACATTCCCTCGGGGGAGGCGACCTCCACCTTGAACGAGCGCTTTCCGCCGTCGCTGCGCATTATCAGCGAGGCTACGCGCGCGCCGTCGGTGCCGCGGCAGAGCTCCTCCGCGTCGGAGGCAAGCTTGTGCATATGCGTGTTGTATATCGTCCGCACGCGCTTCTCCATGAGTGCGCGGACGGAATCGCGGGCGATGTAGTAGCCCTCCTCGAACGAGGTCGTCGAGAACGTCTCGTTCATCAGCACAAGGCTGTCCGCGGTGCAGTCTGAGTATATCTCCTTGAAGCGTATACACTCCTCGCCGAGACGTCCGAGGTCCATGGTCTTGTCCTCGTCGGCGGGGAAGTGGGTGTATATGCAGTCGACGGGACGGTAGCTCAGCGACTCCGCGGGGACGGATATGCCGCCCTGTGCGAGCACGTAGAGCTGCCCGACCGCCTGCGTTATCGTGGTCTTGCCGCCGCGGTTCGCACCCGTGAGAATGTACAGCGTGTGGTCGGAGTCAAAGTCGAGGTCGTTGGGGACTATCTCGCTCTTGTCCTCGAGGTTTACCGCGAGCTTTAGGTTGTAGAAGCCGCGCGCGGTCATATCGGCGCCGCCCTCGTCCGCGACCTGTGCCTCGCAGAAGCGCGCCCCCTCGTCGGTGAGCCTGCCGATGAACTCGGCGAAGCGGATATAGTACACGAACTCGGGGATAAGCTGGGAGATGTTCACTATCGCGACATTCGCGTACTTGGTCAGCGTGTCGCGTAGCTTCTTCACCAGCGAGCCGAGCATTTTATTGATGACTGTCTCGAGGTAGAAGGTCGAGCCGATAGACGCGTCACCTGCCATTGCGTTCACGATGGTGGACTTGGTGCGCGTATCGACGGCGTTTGTGGTCTGCACCATGAGCATACCGCCCTCGTTCTTCATGAATTCGAGGATACCGCTCTTGCTCTCCTTGTCTATCTGATGATAGTGCATATCGCCGTCCCAGTCGGAGGTGTCCTGTATCTTGTCGCCCTTGGAGAGCGCGTCCGCGAAATTGCTGACGATACCCGATTTTTTGAACGGCTTGCTGTTCACGGAGACAAGTCCCATGCTGACGGCTTCAAAGCGCTCGTTGACGTTGATACCGAGGGTGACGCTCTGCACGTCCGAGGCTTTGACCTTCAGCGCGGCGATGTCCTGCTTCATCTCCGCGAAGTATGCCTCGTCGTAGAGCTCGTTTATGTAGTTGCGCAGGTCGGTGAGTCCCTGCGACTGTATCCGCTCATCGGACAGGCACTCGCGCATTGCCTCCACGCATTTTATGTAGTCGCTCAGCTCGTCGAGGCGGTGGAAGAGGTGCCACAGTCCGAGCTCCTCGTCCGAGCTCTTGTGCATGGTGCCGAAGTTGCGTATGAACTCCATCTTGTCGAAGAGCTCCGTCATCTTTGTCCTCAGCTCGGGGAGCGCGAGAATGTCCGCGAAGACCTTCTGCCTGTACGCCGAGACGCGCGGGTCGGCGGTCATCTGCGAGATGACGTTCATTATCATCTTCTGCTCCTTGGCGTCGTCGGTCAGCGACTTGCACACCGCGTCGAGTCCGAGGTCGTGGAGAGCGTCCTGCGAGAGCTGTTTGTAGGTGGTCTCGCTCCTGTACGGATATAGTATGGTGAATGAATCTTTCATATTGTCCTCCATTGTGTATGTCGCCTTAAGCGGGAAAAACGGGCAACCGTGCTGTAAACTTACGGTTCGTATTCGGTAACTGCGAATCAGCCAAAGGGGGCACCCCTTAGTCAGCTGCCCTTAACGGAAAAAGTGGGTTACCGAGCCTGAAAGTATGGGTTCGGTAATTTTATGCCACGTTCCGCCAGAGGGGGCTCCCCTTAGTCGCGCCATTTCTTCCTGTAGGCAAAGCAGGTGAGGTTCTCGGCTTTCTTGAACTGGCGCGCGAAGTAGCTCTGGTCGTTGAAGCCGCAGAGGTGCGATATCTCCTCCACGGATCTGTCCGAGAAGCGCAGCAGGTGCTTGCCGTAGTTTATGCGGCAGCTGATGATGTGCTGGAATATTGTCTTGCCGTATATCTTCTTGTACTCGCGGGTGAGGTAGAACTTGCTTATGTAGAACTCCGAGGACAGCTTCTCGAGCGAGAGGTCCTCGCTGAAATGGTCCTCGATGTAGCTGTTCACCGCGGCGAGCTTCTGCTTGAGCGCCGTATCGTACTGGCTCGCGGAGCTGTTGACCGTCAGCGAGAGCGTCAGCAGCTCGACGATGAGGCGGGAGGTCAGTATCTCCGCCTCGGGCTTCTTGGCGGCGTTTACCTCGATCATCTCGGTTATTACTGAGGCGAACCTGTCGAATATCGCGGGGCGGAAGACGACCTCCGACTGACCGATGAAGTAGTCGTGGTACTGGCGGGAGGTCGCGCCGTTGAAGTGCACCCACAGGAGCTCCCACGGGTCGTCGGCGGAGCTTTTGTAGAAGTGCGATACGCGGCAGTCGATGAAGAAGCAGTCGCCCTTTTTCAGCGGGTAGACGTGACCGTCGTACTCGAGCTCGCCCGAGCCCGATGCTACGGCAACGATGAGGAAGGAGTCGAGGTCGCGGCGGTGGGTCGCGGGAGCGTCCTCGGGCTTGATGACGCCCGTCTCCTGCATATAAAAGAACGCACTTTTAGCGGCTGGGCCGGGCGTGTTGATGATACGCCGCGAGAATTTGCTTTTGAAATTCATGGATTCGGGGTGTTCCATTGTGAGCCTCCTTTCGCGGGGGTAACGATAGCTTATACGTCTATTATACAACATTATTGCTGCGATTGCAATATAATTCTATAATTTGAGCTGTTAGCTGTTAGCCATTAGCCGTTAGCTTGCTGTACTGTCAATGCAGAATGACAAGGAAAAGCACAGCTATTGTCAAAGCCGCCGCAATATAGGTCGATGTGCGGAAAAGTCTTGCTCGTCTGCTCCTGCGGCGGTACAAACTTGCCTCGCCGCCGAGACAGCGGTCTATCTCGCGGCGCGAGACCTCCGCGGGGAGCTTTCTCACACCTGCCCGCAGGTAGAATACCGCCTTCTCGAAATAAATGCTGTCGGGGTCGTTGACCTCGATTATCTGCTTGTTTACGCCTTTTATCATAATACCTCCATAGTAGTGCAGCCCTTGTAGGGGCGCACCCGTGTGTGCGCCCGAACAGGTCGTAGGTTGCGTATATGGAAAGTATTGACCGTGCGGCGCGGTTTATTCCGCTTTGAGGTTGCGTATGTAGTGGAAGAGGTACTGCTGGGCGATACCCGCGTTATCCCGCGCAAATTCGGGGAAGCCGTTGGGGTAATACTCCGCGAGCACGCGTTTTATCCATACATCTATCGGGAAAGCCTCCACGCGGTGCATACCGAACAGCAGCACGCACTCCGCTACCTTCGGTCCTACGCCCTTTATCTCCCGCAGAGCCGCGCGCGCCTCCTCTATGGGAGCAGCCGCTATCGCCGCGAGGTCGGTCTCGCCCGAGTTCACGCGGTACGCTGCATCGCAGAGGTACTTCGCGCGGAAGCCGCTCCGCAGATAGGCGAGCGAGTCGGGGGTCTCCTGCGCGAGCTGCTCGGGAGTCGGGAATTCGCCGCCGCAGTTGTCACAGAGGCGGTCGATAATGCCCTTGATTCGGGGAATATTGTTGTTCTGGGAAATAATGAACGAGATGAGGCACTCCCAGCTGTCCTGACGGAGCAGGCGTATGCCTCCCGCGAAAGCGCACGCCTTCGAGAGCGTCTCGTCCTCGGAGAACTGCCGCTTGAGCTCGGTGTAGTCGGTGTCGAGGTCGAAGTAATCGCGCCATTTCGCGAGAAAGTCGGCTTCCGTCGTGTCGTGGAAGATGAACTCGCCCTTCTTCACCTGCGAGACGGTCAGCCTGTCGTTGAGGAAGCTGCCCGTATAGGTGCAGTCGTAGTCGCTGTCTATCTTGCGCCAGCGGAACGCCTGTCCGCAGTCGAGAGTCTCGTCGAGGTCGAGGTCGGGCTCGTGAACGAGGATATCCCTGCCCTTTACCGTAATATCCATAAAATATGCCTCCATTTAAAGAATTTACTCTGATATACTTGATTTTTCTATTAAATTATACTAAAATATAAGGAGTATTACAAGAGCAAGGGATGATTTTTTTGAAAAAATTTTCTGCGGCGGTGATACTTGCTGCCGCTATGATAGCACTCTCGGGCTGCTCGGGGAGGGTCTCGCACATCACGGGCATGGACGCTCCCGCGGAGACTACCATGGCTCCCATCGAAGCCGTTACAGCGGCTCCGCTGCCCGATATATCGGGGCTTGACCCTGCCGAGGGTACATACGTCTACGACAGCGCGGGCGTGCTCACTGCCGAGCAGCGTGTCGAGCTCGACAGCTACTGCGAGAAGCTCTACAGGGAGCGGCTCGTCAACGCGGCGGTGGTCATCGCGGACGATATCGGCGGCAAGACTCCCTACGAGTTCGCCGACGAGAGATACACCGAAATATATGAGGGCAGGGGAAGCGGACTGCTCCTGCTTATCAACAACGACACGGGCAGCGATTACCTCTACAGGACGGGAAGCTGCCTCAAAGCCATTCCCGACGGCGCCGACAGCATTGCCTTCTTCTGGGCGACGAGGGACATCATGGACGGGGACTACCGCTCCGCTATACTGCGCGTTATGCAGCTCGGCGAGAGGTGTCCGCTGTACGTGTTCGACAACATCGGGCTCTTCTCCGACGAGGAGCTCGATACGCTCGAAACTACGCTCGCGGAGAATAAAAAGTCCGTGTACGTGCTCGCGACCTCCAACGGCACTGACAAGTCAAATGAGGATATCTGCCGAAGCTACTTCGAGCGACGCTCCGAGGACGGAAAAGGCTGCATGATAATGCTCGATACCAAGTCGAATACTGTCACTGTCGTCTCGGACGGGAGCCTCGGCTCGGCTGTGGACAAGGCGAAGACCTCCGCGGAAAAGCTCCTCAAATCGGGCGACGCGCCTGCCGCAGTAAATGAAATAGTCGCCGCAATTGGCTGAAATACGATAGAAAGGACATCAGCAATATGAACGAAATGGATTTCTATCTTGAAAGCATACAACAGCTCCCCGCGATAGTCGACCGCGGTCCTGACGAAAAGGAAAACATCACGCGGACGTTCAACGAGTTCGTGGACCTTGCGCATTTGTACGAGTCTGCGATAGAGGTAGTCAAGACCTACCTCGGCATACTCGACAGCGAGTTCAGCATAAAGTACCAGCGCAACCCTATCCACGATATCAAGAGCCGCCTCAAATCGGCGGAGTCCATAATCAACAAACTCGCGAAGAAGGGCATAGCGCTCACTCCCGACAACGCGCGGAGAAATCTGCTCGACATCGCGGGAATAAGGGTGACGTGCTACTATATCAGCGATATTTACGTGCTCGCGGAGATGCTCTCGCACCGCGACGACTTCGTCGTCATCAAGCAGAAGGACTACATCAAGGACCCCAAGCCCAGCGGCTACAGGAGCTACCATATGATAATCAACGTGCCCGTGTATCTCGCGGCACAGAAGAGGTATGCTCCCGTGGAGATACAGATTCGCACCATCGCTATGGACTTCTGGGCGAGCCTCGAGCACCAGCTCAGGTACAAGACGAGCGCTGCGATAACTCCCGAGATATCGGAGGAGCTCCGCGAGTGCGCCGAGCGTATCGCCGAGACCGATATTCGTATGCAGAAGATATACATGGACATCAACGGCATGGATTAAGGAGGAAGATTTATGGCTTTTTGTAAATACTGCGGTTCAAAGCTCGAGGACGGTCAGAGCTGTACCTGCGAGGAAGCCGTCGCGGCAGCTAAGGCTAAGGAAGAAGCCGAGGCTGAAAAGGCAGAGGAGATAACACGTGAGGCTCCCGCAGAGAGCGAGGGCGACAGCGAAAAGGCAAGCGGCGAGACTGCGGCTGATACGGAGGCTGCCTCCGAGGAAGCGGCAAAGGTGCCGCCTGCGCCTGTGGTGATAACTCCGCCCGTGCCTGCTCAGACCATAAGCGACAAGATGCTCAGGCGGGGACTTATCCTCATCTGCGCGGCGGCAATGTGCCTTGTGCTGTTCATAGTGGTGCTCGGAAACGTCGCGGGTAACGGCTACAAGCGGCCTGTCAGGAACGTCGTCAGGGGCTTGAACAGGGAGCGTGCCGAGCTCGTCATCAACTCCTTCTACCCGCGCGACTACATCGAGGAGCTCCGCGATAACGCCGAGGACGGCGATATGGAGTGGAGCGACGTATCCGACGATATGGACTCGCTCATCAGCGACGTCAAGGAGGTCTGCGAGGATAACTACTTCGGCGACGACCTCAGAGTCTCCGCGAAGATCGTCAAGAAGAAGCCCGCCACCTCAAAGGACCTCCGCACGCTCAAAAAGGAGTTCGAGAAGTACGACGCCGTTGTCAAGAAGGCGTACAGGCTCAAGGTGCGGCTGACCGTAAAGGGCGACGACGAGAAGGAGCAGGTGCACTTCTACATATACTCCGTCAAGCTCAAGGGCGGCAGATGGGTGCTCTACGCCGACGACAAGACCAAGGGCGCTCTCTCAAGCAAGACCGAGGACATCTACAAGGAGATGGACAAGGAGCTCGCCGAGATATTCGACGACTACTCCCGTTCGCTCGATGTCGTCATTCCCAAGGAGTGAGCCGAACTTTTTCGACTTCTATCCCGACGATACACCAAAAAGAACACTGAACGACCTCTTCACATAACGCCTCCCGTATGCTACAATTGTACTTACCGAGAACAATTGAACAGGAGGCGTTATTTATGTTCGGGATCATCAGAAAGAAAAGGCAGGAGGTCCGCGACAGAACGGTCTATATGGAGGTGTGCGCGGACAATAAGGTGTCGTACCGCGTCATCGCGGGGAGGCTCTTCGCGGGCGGCGACGACGTCATTACATACGGTATCGAGGCGCAGGACCTGTCGACAGGGGAGTACGAGTCCATACCCGACTTCTCGCGCGATATCGAGGACGCGGTGGACTTCGCGGAAATGCTCATAACCTCGCGTACCCGTCCCGAGGGGATATACTCGCGGGCGCTGAGCTACCTTTGTGTGTCTATTTAAATTAAATCTTTTGGGTATTTACAAATTTTCCTTTTTGTGGTAAAATATTATTGCTAAAACGGTGAGACTCCGTTTGGTAAGAGATAAACAGAAAGGAGTTCGTATCATGGCAGAGCTGAAATACGAGATAACAGAGGAAATAGGTGTTCTCTCCGAGAACGCCAAGGGCTGGAAGAAGGAGCTGAATATGGTCAGCTGGAACGAGCACGACCCCAAGTACGATATACGCGAGTGGGCTCCCGACCATTCAAGAATGGGCAAGGGCGTTACTCTCACCGCTGATGAGCTTGCGGCACTCAAGGAGCTTCTTCAGGGTATAGACCTCGATTCGTTTGAATAATTACTGCGGAGCTGTCGCCTTTTGGCGGCGGCTCTGTTTTTTTGTCATTTTTTTGCTCTCCGCTGTTGCAAAACGGGCGGAAATGTAGTATAATATTTCAGGAGAATTCATCAGTCGGAGGAAATTATATGTGCGGCATAGTTGGCTTTACCAATAACATTGACGACTCAAACAGGGTCATCGGCGAGATGATGGACAGGATTCGCCACAGAGGTCCCGATGCCGAGGGCAAATACGTGGACGAGGATATCGCACTCGGTCACAGACGACTGAGTATCATAGACATCAGCTCTTCGGGCGACCAGCCTATATTCAACGAGGACGGCTCGAAGGTCATCGTCTTCAACGGCGAGATATACAACTACCGCGAGATACGCGAGAAGCTCGTCGCGGCGGGGCACACCTTCAAAACCAACACCGATACCGAGGTGCTCATTCACGGGTACGAGGAGTACGGCGCGGAGCTGCTGAATATGCTCCGCGGAATGTTCGCGTTCGTTATCTGGGACAAGAATAAGCGCGAGCTATTCGGTGCGCGCGACTTCTTCGGCATCAAGCCCATGTACTACGCGAAAATGGGCAGGACGCTGATGTTCGGCTCCGAGATAAAGAGCTTCCTCGCGCACCCCGAGTTCAAGAAGGAACTCAATACTGTCGCGCTCGAGAACTACCTCACGTTCCAGTATTCGCCTACGAAGGAGACCTTCTTCAGGAACGTATATAAGCTCCTGCCCGCGCACTATTTCATATACAAGGACGGCAAGATGACCATAAAGCGCTACTGGGACGTCAGCTTCCGCCCCGACGACAAGCCCTCGCTCGACGAGTGGGTGGAGCGCATTTCCGATACCTTCCATGACTCCGTGAAGGCGCATAAGATTGCCGACGTCGAGGTCGGCTCGTTCCTGTCGAGCGGCGTGGATTCGAGCTATGTCGCCGCTATCGCCGACGTAGACAAGACGTTCACGGTCGGCTTCGGCAATGACGAGAAATACAACGAGATAGGCTGGGCGAAGAATTTCTCCAAAGCCGTAAATATCGAGAATATGAGCAAGGTCATCACTCCCGAGGAGTACTGGGGGAGCCTTGAAAAAATACAGTACCACATGGACGAACCCCTCGCCGACCCGTCTGCGGTCGCGCTGTACTTCGTCTGCAATATCGCCTCCGAGCGGCTCAAGGTAGTGCTCTCGGGCGAGGGCGCGGACGAGATATTCGGCGGCTACAACGTCTACAGCGACCCCGACGGCACGCTCTACGATAAGCTCCCGCGCGGACTTAAAAGAGCTGTCGGAAGCGTTGCGGGCAAGCTGCCCGCAAAGAGGGGAGTCAATTTCTTCGTCCGCAAGGGCAAGGACGTCGAGGAGCGCTTTATCGGCAACGCGTATATGTTCACGCCTGCCGAGCGCAAGGCTCTGCTGAAAGTTGAGACCGAGGCGCCGTCTCCCATGGCAATAACGATGCCCTACTTCAAGCGCGTCGCCGATATGGACGACGTCACGAAGATGCAGTACCTCGACCTCCATATGTGGATGGCGGGAGATATCCTCCTCAAAGCCGATAAGATGAGCATGGCGAACTCGCTCGAGCTCCGCGTGCCCTTCCTCGACAAGGAGGTCATGGCGCTTGCCGAGCAGATCCCCACGAGGTACCGCGTCACACACGATAAAGGCACCGACGAGACCAAGTACATCACCAAGTACGCGATGAGGCTCGCCGCGAAGAAGGACACTCCCGAGCAGACCGCCAAGACTGCCGCGAAGAAGAAGCTCGGCTTCCCCGTACCGATAAGGGTGTGGCTCAAGGAGGACAAATACTACAGCCTCGTCCGCGAGACCTTCGAGAGCGAGAACGCGCGGCAGTTCTTCAACACCGAGCTCCTCGTGAAGCTCCTCGACGACCACCGTGACGGAAGAGCCGACAACAGCCGCAAGATATGGACAGTGTTCATCTTCCTCGTGTGGTACAGGGTATACTTTGACAATAACGGAGCTTACAGCTCCGCTGAAAGGACAGCTTAAATGGCAAGCTTAGTTACGTATAAATACATCAAGCAGAATCCCGACATAATGGAATATATACAGCGTGCCGACAAGACGCTCGAGGTCATGGGCTATACCGAGCACTCCTTCCCGCACGTTGAGCGCGTTGCGGCGGTCTCGGCGATGATTCTCGAGACCCTCGGCTACGACGAGCGCACTATCGAGCTCGCGCGTATTGCCTCGATGATGCACGATATCGGCAACGTCATAAACCGCATCGACCACGCGCAGAGCGGCGCTGTTATGGCGTTCCGCCTGCTCGACAACCTCAGTATGCCCGCCTCGGAGATATGCTCGGTCATAGCCGCGATAGGCAACCACGACGAGGGCACGGGTATGCCGCTCGACCCCATCTCTGCGGCTATGATAATCGGCGACAAGACCGATGTGCGCAGGAGCAGAGTCCGCAACACAGACCTGCTCACGTTCGATATCCACGACCGTGTGAACTATGCGGTCGAGCTCTCGAAGGTGCACTTCAACGACGACAACACCTCGATAATCCTCGAGCTGCAGATAGATACGGAGATCTCCTCCGTAATGGAGTATTTCGAGATATTCATGAACCGTATGCTGCTCTGCCGCAGGGCGTCGGAGTTCCTCGGCGTGCATTTTGAAATGATAATAAACGGCAGCAAAATACTGTAAAAATAACGGAGGTACATATTATGCAGTCAGAATATCAGCATCTCATCGACCTTAACGACTATCCCGTGGCATGGTGGAAGAAGCTCATCGAGCTCGGCGAGGACATCAAGAATGACCCCGCGAAGTATGCTCACGAGTGCGACGGAAAGGTCATGGCGACCCTGTTCTACGAGCCCTCCACCCGCACGCAGATGTCGTTCCAGACGGCTATGCTCCGCCTCGGAGGCAGGATAATCGGCTTCGATAACCCCGCAAATTCGTCCGTATCCAAGGGCGAGACTATCAAGGATACCACCAAGATAGTCAGCAGCTACGCCGATATCCTCGTTATCCGTCACCCTATTGCAGGTGCGGCTAAGGCGGCTTCGCTGACGGCTGACTGTCCCGTTATCAATGCGGGCGACGGGGGACACCTCCACCCCACGCAGACCCTCACCGACCTGCTCACGCTCAAAATTGAGAAGAAACGTCTGTCGGGACTCACGATAGGTATGTGCGGCGACCTCATCAACGGCAGAACGGTGCACTCGCTCTGCAAGGCGCTGAGTATGCTCGAGAACAACAAGTTCATCTTCATCTCCACGCCCAAGCTCAAAATGCCCGCCTACATCAAGGACATCATCAAGGCAAACGGCAGTACATACGAGGAGGTGCACACCCTCGAGGAGGCGATTGGCAGGCTCGATGTGCTCTATATGACGCGTATTCAGCAGGAGCGCTTCGACAGCGTGGAGGAGTACCTCGCGCAGAAGAACACCTACGTCCTCGACAGGAAGAAAATGCAGCTCGCGCGGCAGGATATGATAGTCATGCACCCGCTCCCGCGCGTGGACGAGATAACCGTAGAGGTCGACGAAGACCCGCGTGCGATGTACTTCACGCAGGCGAAATACGGCGTGTTCGCGAGAATGGCGCTGATACTGATGATACTCGGTGACAGGAAGAGCTCCGAGACGCTGAGGGGCAAGGTCTACAGCGGTGTTCGCTGCGACAACCCGAGATGTATCACCAACCACGAGGAGTACCTCCCCAAGAGCTTCCGCTCAAGCGGCGACCAGACCCTGCTCGAGTGCGAATACTGCGACGAGAGAAAGCTTATTTAACCAGAGGCTCTGCCTCTGGACTCCGCAAGGGGGCGGGGCGGGGGGGCCGGGGGGGCGGGGGCCGCGCCGGGGGCTGG
>JAUMVH010000273.1 GCA_030530245.1 Ruminococcus sp. | reverse complement strand
AAATACCCTCCTTCAGATAATCGGCGTAGGCGATAAGCTGTTCGAGCTCGAACGCCAAGAACAGGAGCTTTACAACAAACGCCACACTATTGGTCAGATTGCCGACCAGAAAAACAAGTTCGCCGCAGAGATGACGAGCTACGATGGCGTCCCCGACATACCTATATCAGCTACAGAGCTCATCGCTGAGCAGCAGGCTATACTTGCCAAGAACGGCGAGAATCAGCGTCTGAGACAGCATAAGGCAGAATGCGACCGCGAGCTCGAGCAGGCGCGGCAGACTCTCGACGAAGCTAAGCGCCGCTTTGCACAGGCTCAGGTGAACGCACAGACCGCCGCCAAGTCTGCGGAGGACCTGCACGACGAATCTACAGCCGAACTCGAGAAGAACATCGCAGATATCGAGACCATCAATGCGAAGGTCAGGGCAAATCTCGATAAAACTAAAGCCGAGGAGGAAGCCAAAGGCTACAGCAATCAGTACGCAGCACTCACTGTGGAGATTGAGGACATCCGCAAGGAAAAGTACGAGCTGCTCAATAATGCCGACCTGCCGCTCGAGGGCTTGTCCGTATCAGACGGCGAGCTCACTTACAAGGGGCAGAAATGGGACAATATGAGCGGCTCTCAGCAGCTCTATGTTGCGACTGCCATAGTCCGGAAGCTCAATCCCGAGTGCGGCTTTGTGCTGCTCGATAAGCTTGAGCAGATGGATTCGGATACTCTCAGAGAGTTCGGTGTATGGCTCGAATCCGAGGGCTTGCAGGCTATCGCGACACGTGTCAGCACCGGGGACGAGTGCAGCATCATCATTGAAGACGGTTATTCTGTCACAAACACGAAGCCGGTATGGACAGCCGGAAAATTCTGAACTTTTTGTTAATTTTCAGCAATAATCAACGGGTCTGCGTTGAGTGAACGCAGATTCCAGCTATATATTGAAGGAGGTATACTATGAAGATCACAAGAGGAATACAGACAAAGCCACTGAAGGTGGTCATCTACGGTCCGGAAGGCATCGGCAAGAGTACTTTTGCAAGTCTCTTCCCGGATCCACTGTTCATCGACACCGAGGGCAGCACCACACGAATGAACGTAGCCAGAACAGAAACTCCCACCAGTCTTGCCATGCTGATACAGCTGCTTACGGAAGTCAGGGACGCTCCTCCCGGCTGCAAGACGCTTATCATCGACACTATCGACTGGGCGGAGCGCCTGTGCATTCAGGCGGTCTGCGACAAAAACCACAAGTCAGGCATCGAGGACTTCGGCTATGGCAAGGGCTACAGCTACGTTTATGAAGAAACGGGACGGATCCTCGATCTCCTTAACGACATCTGGGAGAGAGGTATCCACGTTGTCCTGACAGCTCACGCAGCTATCCGCAAGTTTGAGCAGCCTGACGAAATGGGAGCCTACGACCGCTGGGAGCTGAAGCTTATAAAC
The DNA here is from genome assembly GCA_030530245.1 of Ruminococcus sp. GTDB lineage: Bacteria > Bacillota > Clostridia > Oscillospirales > Ruminococcaceae > Ruminococcus. Next base: position 726 of record JAUMVH010000273.1, on the reverse strand, counting down.
TCACCGAAGTGCAACTCCTGCGCTATGGTCAAGGAGTGGGCGGATATGGTGCTTTTTGCCAACTACAAGACGTATGCAGTGGCAGCGGATAAGGACGGCAAGAAAATGAAAGCGAGGGGCGGAGAACGTGTGATGTACACCTCCCACGATCCTTGCTGGGATGCCAAGAACCGCTTCGGTCTTGCACCGGAGCTGCCCTTTGACTTCGCTCAGATAGCGCATATATTCAGCGCTGCCCCTGCCCCTTCACCAAGAACACAGCCAGCACAGACACAGCCTGTGGCGCCTGTACAGCAGCCTGAGCCCATACCTGCACCGGTAGCAGCTGAGGAGCTGCCGCCAGCTGTCGAAATACCCGACGGCATTCCCGCAGCACTTGCCGACCTTATGCGCCGGAACAATGTCACAGAGGACGAGATACAGCTTGCAGTCAGCCTGAGAGGTTACTTCCCTGCGGATATGCCTATCGCAAGCTATCCGCCTGATTTCATACAGGGCGTGCTCATCGGTGCCTGGGAACAGGTTTTCGGAATGATCAAGGAAAACCGCATATTACCGTTTGAATAAGAAAGGAGAACACTATGTCACAGTTTGGAACAGAATATGAAGAGATCGGCTATGAGGGTACGATCGAGAATGAGGATGGCGGATTCGTGCTTCTGCCCGAGGGCGACTACGATTTCACCGTCAACAAGGTCACAAGAGGACGCTATGAGGGCAGTGACA
>JAUMVH010000272.1 GCA_030530245.1 Ruminococcus sp. | reverse complement strand
TACTTCGGAGTACATCTGAACGAGTCGCGTAGGAAATTCACAAGAGCTTCGGAGGCGCTTTTATTGCTTGAAACTACAAGAATTTTTTCCAAAGCTTACCTCCGTCAGAGACTGTAAAAATACTTCTTATCCTCGAATGCGTCCTTATCGTATGCGGTCGAATACTCGCGCCACTCCTCGCGGCTGTAGCGAAGCAGCACCTCGAGTATGTTCGCGGGTATGTGCTTCTTGACAAATGCAGAGCTCTCCGCACATGCTACTGCCTCCTCGAGTGTCATGGGCAGGCGCTCTGAACCGCTGTTTTTCGCGGGGAGCGGGAGCTTTTCGCTGATACCGTCGAGAGCTGAATATATCATAAGACCGAGCACGAAATAAGGCTCGCACACGCAGTCCGCCGCGCGCAGCTCCACACTCGCATTATCGCTGTCGGGAGCCATGCGTATGAGCTGCGAGCCCTCCTCGTCCGACCATATGATATCACGAGGAGCGGTGAACTCGCCGAGACGCGCGTAGGAATTCACGGTCGAATTCGTGAAGAGCGTGAACTCGCGGATATGCTTCATTATGCCTGCCGCCGCGGATTTGAGGAGCTCGTTGCCGTCCGAGGTCTGCTCCTCGAGCATATCGCTGTCGGGGAAGACATTGAAGCTGATATGCATACCGTTTCCGCAGTCGTTGCGGAGCGGCTTGGGCATAAAGCTCGCGTAGACGCCGTGGGTATCCGCGACCGACTTGACCGCGCTCTTGAAGCTGAGGAAGGTGTCCGCCGCCTTCAGCGCGGAGGCTGTATTGAAGTCTATCTCGTGCTGTCCGCAGCCGCTCTCGTGGCGCGAGGATACGGGGTGTATGCCCATCTGCTCGAGCGTGAGGCAGACGTCACGGCGGATATTCTCGCCCTTGTCGTCTGGAGCTACGTCGCAGTAGCCCGCGTAATCGTGCGGAGTCTTTATCGGGAGCCCACTGTCCTCCTTGCGGAAAAGCGTGAACTCGCAGGAAGTCCCGAAGCGGAAGCAATATCCCGCCGCGACTGCCGCCTTCATCGCCTTCTTGAGGAAGTACCTGCCGTCGCCCTCGAAGTGTGTGCCATCGACGTAGCGGATATAGCAGAACATTCTTATTACCCTGCCCTGCTGCGGTCTCCACGGCAGAACGGTCATCGTCTGCGCGTCGGGGAAGAGGAAGAGGTCGCGTCCTCCCGCAGCTTCAAAGCCTGCAATCTTCTTTGCTGTTATGCGGACTCCGCGCTCGAATGTGACTGCAAGCTCGGACGATAGTATGGATATGTTTTTCAGTCTGCCAAGCAGGTCGCAGAACGTCAGCTTCACGAACTTGACGTCGTTTTCCTCGATATACTGCAATATCTCATTTTCCGTATATACCATTTTGTCCTCCGTTATTTCAGATTGGTGTAGCCCATAAGATATCTGTCGACCTCCGAAGCAGCGTCGCGTCCCTCGCGTATAGCACGTACCACGAGCGACTGACCGATGTGCATATCGCCTGCCGTGAACACCTTATCAACGTTCGTCGCGTGGAGTCCCGCAGCAGTCTTGACATTCGTGCGCGCGTCAAGCTCAACTCCGAACGCCTCCGCCACGTAGCTCTGACAGCCGAGGAAGCCCGCCGCGATAAGGCAGAGCTCGCACGGGAGCAGCTCCTCGCTGCCCGCTATCTCGCGCGGTACTCGCCTGCCCGTAGCCTCGTCCTTCACGAATTCGAGCTTTACCGTCTTCACCGCCGAGAGAGTGCCGCTGTCGTCCTTGATGAACTCCTTCACGGTCGTGCAGTAGATGCGCGGGTCGTGACCGAATACCGCTATCGCTTCCTCCTGACCGTAGTCGGTCTTGCACACCCTCGGGTACTGCGGGAACGGGTTGTCCTCCGCGCGCTCGTCGGGAAGCTTCGGCATCATTTCGAGCTGTACCACCGACTTACAGCCGTGACGTACAGCCGTGCCGACGCAGTCATTGCCCGTATCGCCTCCGCCGATTATGACGACGTTTTTGTCCTTTGCGGAGATGTACTTCCCGTCGGCAAGGTCGGAGTCAAGCAGGCTCTTCGTCGTAGCCTTGAGGAAATCCACCGCAAAGTAAATTCCCTCAGCGTCGCGCCCGTCAGCCTTGATATCGCGCGGATTCGACGAACCGCAGGCAAGTACAACAGCGTCAAATCCGC
>JAUMVH010000060.1:2924-13409 GCA_030530245.1 Ruminococcus sp. | reverse complement strand
AGCTCCGAGAATTACTTGGTAGATATGCAGCGCATGGAGCATCTGGGATTGTCCGCACGCATTATAACGCTCGATGATATGGTATACACAAGGAGCAGCGAGCATTCCGAAACCATTAAACAATTTGCGGCGCAGAACTACGGGATCATCGGAGACAGACTTGCAGCACTTCTGCTTGAGGCTGATCCTGATGAGATACTACAGGGCTATAACAATATCCGTGATAGCCTTACAGAGGCTTTTGAACCATGCAAATGTAAGCTGACCGACAGGGTGTGCATGAATTACGCTGTTATCGTTCTGGCTGCGGTACTGCTGACCGAGATAGGCATAACAGTCGATGTAGAGGGCGTGAGCAGCATATGTGTAAAGCTGCATGAAGCCCTGTCTGCCAACGCCGAGCCGGGTAAGAATCTTGTTATCAGGATATTCAATTACATTTGTTGTGAGTACAGAAACCTGAAGGGGATTAAGTGGACTACCGATAAGGAGGGAAAGCCTCTTAAGGTTGAGATAATCGAAACTACCTTCGAGAAGATAGTTACCAAATGTGGATTTTCAGATATAGCATCGGCAGTGAAGTTTTTACTGAATGACGGCTATATAGTTCGCCCGGAGACAGGCAGACGCAAGGCTAAGATCAGCATTGACGGCGTATCAGCCTACGGCTACCGTTTTGACCTTAACAAGGTCGAGGAAGCCTTTGGCGTTATCAATGATGCCGTTTACAGCAACGTGAAGAAATATAAATCTACAGACCCATTTTCAGACGATACTTTGGATATCATCAACGACGAGGAGGCGATCATTCATGCAGGAAATTACAGAGTTGAAGATCACAAGGAAGCAGTTAGCGGCAGAGCATATGTACTATAACGGCTGTAAAGCCGAGCTGCTTAATCAGGAAGAGGCTGATGAAGTGATCGAGCTTGCCGCTGATGTACTGATACAAATTCTAATGAATGCAAAACAGGAGTGATAATATGATTTTCCGAGAACCACCACTGATACGACCACCTCCTCTCAATGACACAGATTGAAGAAACACGATCATTGAGAGGAGAATAAGAGATGAAAAAGACTAAAGTGGCTGCATACATCAGATACAGCTCCCACGCACAGGATGATGGAAATAGCGTGGCAGCTCAGATATCATGCATTACAGAGTATGCCGAACGCCACAATATGGAAGTAATAGAGTTTTATATAGATATGGCTAAGACTGGTAGGAACACTAAGAGAAGCGACTACCAGAGACTTATTGATGATATAACAACAGGTCAAGTACAAGCTAATACAGTCATTGTACGAGCACTTGACCGTCTTCATAGAAATACAAAAAACGGTCTGATCGACGTCGATGTATTTGAAAAGTATAGAATACGCCTGATAGCCGTTACAGACGGAATAGATACCGCTGACGGAAACTACAGCAAATTCGCACTCACAATCAAATTTGCAGCAGCTGAGGATTACTCAAATTTGCTATCAAAGAATACAAGAGCTGCTTTACTTGAATGCGCCAAGGACTGCAAGCACCTTGGCGGAACGCCTCCGATCGGTTACTACGTAACTCCGGAGGGATACTATGAAATTGATGAAACCAAGGCTCCGATCATAAGAGACATATACCGCTTCTATCTCAGCGGTATGGGTTATGATGATATACTTACACATCTGAAAAAAAGCGGATATAAGACCAATTACGGTAATGACTTCTCGAAGTCCGCAATTAATGCGATCCTGACGAATCCTAAGTATATGGGTACTTACATCTATGATAAGACCTGTCCCAAGGACTCCGAGGGTAAAAGGAACTCTCATGCTAAAAAGGACAAATATGTTGAGATCCCCAACGGAATGCCTGCGATCATCTCCGAAGCCGATTTCAATAAGGTGAAAGAGAAAATGTCGCAAAATGCAACAAAACATACAAGCAGAAACGGAAAGCAATACTACCCACTCAATGGCAAGATATACTGCGCTGAATGCGGAAAGCCGTTCTCAGGCAATATCAACAACAGCAATGGCAGGAAGTACCTGCAATACCGCAGAAGCTGCAAATGTAACGTCAAGAGCATCAGACTTGAACAGCTTAACCGAGCAGTTTTCTACGCACTGCAGCAGTGTCTCTTTTCTCCTGAGAATAAGGAGCGGATCGTTAAGCATATCAATGCAAAGCTCAATGTACAAAAAAGTCTGCAAACCGAAGAGATCATTACACTAACCAACAGAACCAACGGCTTGGAGAACGCCCAGAATCGCCTTTCCACTTGCCTAGAAGAGGGTAAAGCGACTAAGACGATACTGGATAAGATGCAGAAGAATGAAACTGAACTATCCTCCCTGAAGGAGCAGCTTGTAATTAAGAGCAAGCAGATTACAACTGTAGATGATGAAACGTATGAGAAATTGATACAGCAGTTTGTTCAGTATATGAGTGACGTTAAGTCACCGGAGGCTTTTTCATTAAAGGATAAGACCATCAGCGGCATTTCCATTGGTGAGAATTCAGTTACAATACATTTTGGCAATGGTGTAACTGTTGACGAAGATACAATCAAATTTTTTAATATATAGGAGGCTGTTTTATGCTTTCAAATTTCTTTAGTTTCAAGAAACCTTGCCTCATGACAGAGGCAATAATAACTGCAATTAAATATGATAATACTGTTAAGCTCTATGAGCTGTCAATGCTTGGAATTGGTGAGGATAATCTCAATTACACCAATGAAGGCACTGCATGGCTTGATGAAGAGGATATGACCGAATTAAAGGATAGCGGCGAACTGGAGCTGCCCCAGCAGTTAGTAGGCGCAAGAATAAAATTCGTCGCTGACAATTGCGAAGCAACAACATCAAATATTAAAAAAGTAATTTGGAAAAATGAAAATTGTAAAACAACAGGAGGAAAATGAATATGATGCCAAGATATCTTAATCCAAAGGGTCTATCTTTAGACCATGAAGTAATGAAGAAAATCATAGAGGGTGCTTCCCTTGCAACTGATAATCTCGTTCCACACAAAGCATATACCCTGCGAAAAATAATAGAAACTGTATCCCCCGATTGGTGGGAATATATAGACTTCTATAACGTTCGCTCAGCTGGAGTTACATTCAGAAAGCTTGTTGAATCAGGAGAATTCCCTCAATACAGATTGAAAAATCCTGAGCAATACAGCTCACCTAAGAAGTATATCTTCCTTGGCAATAAGAATGAATAATCTCTCCCCCCTCCGCAGCAATGCTCGTTGCTGCGGAGGCTTACTTCTGCCTCAGAGCTTGCATAATACCTCGCACAGGACTCAAACCAATTAAATATCAACACTGCTAAATCGACGTAATATAGCCGATTTCCCAATAGCAAAGGTTGCGATTAAGTGAATAAATCACTGCAAGCATCGCCTCCACCACTTAAATATGCGTATTTTTAAAGTAAAAAAGACGTATGAAAAAAGCCGTAGATACGTGTGGCAGCGTATTTACGGCTTTTCTGTTTTCTGAAAAATATGCACTTTTGTTCAGAGACGGTGGTATAGATCATGCATACCCGACACATTTCGTACCTCGGGAAAAAATTGTGCACCTCGCTGTGTTTCAACAAGAAATATTTGGCTCAAAGTTGACCCATTTGGCTCATGTGCGTTTTCGGGCATTGTGATACAATGTAAAGTGTGATATTGTATATCTTCTGACGAATACCAAAGTCAGGAAATAAGGAGCAGGAGGATAAAAATGATACAAAAAAGCTTAAAAAAGAGGCTTGTCTCGGGGACTCTGTCTGTGCTCGTGGCAATAATGCCGCTCTCATCTGCGTTCATTACGGACTCGTGGGCGGAAGGGGGTGAAGAGCCCAATCAGCTGGAATCGGTAGCGCTTGAGGTCGATTTCGGACACAATTATGTGGGAGGTACCATCACTAATCCCGTTATCAAGAGTGTGACCGCTACCCCCGAAAACGCACCCGTATCAGTAGAATTCGTAAAAGTTGTCACTGGTAATAGTGCAAGCTCTGGTACTGATATAAAAGAGGGTGACATCTATCGTGAAGACAAGTATTTTTATCGCTTTGATATTAAACTTGATACAGCGCAAAACTGGGAATTAGCTTTTGATATGAGTTTTACCGTCAATGGTAATGAGTCTGCTTTTTTTCGCAATACTGACGGAGTATCATTATCATATGCCGAAGAAATAAAAACCGAAGCAATGTCCTACACTCTGCCCTCCGATGAGATATGGTACGAGGAGAATCAGGACAAGGTCACATTCGACCTTGATCTGCGAGGCTCTGATCTCTCAGATTACAGCTTTGCGTGGTTCAGGTACGGCTCGGACGGTAAAAAGCATCTGCTTGAGGATAACATCACATACCGTGAAACTCCCGAGTTCGATTACAGCGGATACACCTACTCAGATCCCAAGAGAAAGCTTGATTACGGCTTTGACGGCTCTAAGTATGTCTGCGCTATACGCAATGACGGCACGGGTAAGACGCTATACACCGACCCCGTAACGCTCAAGGTGTACAAGAATAATATAGCGAACGGCATAACAGTGTACACTAAAAAGATATCCACGGGAAAGCCGCTTCCGTCAGCGAGCGACCTCATCTCGCTATACGACACCTCAGACACTTCCGCACAGCTCACGGCAAAGCCGACTGTAGCGGGACTCATACTCACGAATAACAAAACGCACGAGACGGTACCTGTGGATGCGCGACTTGAGGGCGAGACCGATTACACGCTGACTGTATTGCTAAGTGTCGACCCGAGGGTTCTTTCCTCGAATCTCGATTTCTATGAAGTCTCAGACCTTGGCTGCACAATAAACGGTACCGAGACTTTGTGGGACGACGCAAGCAACGGCTTTGATTCATACCTCACCGCGGCTGCCAACACAGGCGAGGAGGTCGAATACCAGTTCTCGATAAGCTGTGACTTCGAAACAGGGACCGAGTGGACCACGACGGTCATAGACGATGTTTACTACTACTACATAAACGTTACCCATAAAACTGCTTGTCTCAGCTATATATATGACGCTGAGCTTGCTAATATGAGACCGATGCCTTGGGCAGATAGGGTCAAGGAGCTCACTATCCCGTCTGCTATCGAGTTTGAAGGCGAAATGTACCCTGTCATGGCAATCGGCGGCTTTAATTACGCAAAGAACTACCTCCAAAAAGTTACATTTGAAGAGGTAGAGGGCTACCCGTTCCAAATAACAGAGATAGGCAGCTACACATTCCAGGATTGTACAAAGCTCGAAAAAGTCACGCTCCCTGACAGCATTGAGGTCATAGGCGATAGCGCATTCAGGGGCTGTACAAAAACCAATCTCAGCATCAATATCCCCGCAAACCTTAAAAAGATTGGCTCATTCGCATTCTACGGAGATACCTACCTCAGCACAACGGGCTCTGATATCGGCAGCGGAAGGTTTGAAAAAAACGCGCTTGAGCTTGAGTATATCGGAGCCTGCGCATTCGAGGGTGTTCGTATGTCTTTCATGACCCTCGGCGAAAATGTCACACGTATAGGCGACAGTGCCTTTGCGAAAAATCCCGACCTTATCGAGTTCACGCTCCGCAGCAAGGCAGAGCTCGGCAGCGACCTGTTCGAGGGCGATACAGACCTTGAAGCGGTAACTATCAACGGCGGCTGCGCAGTTCCCGAGGATATGCTTGCGGGCTTGAACGTGGGAACTATAACAGTCGAGAGCGAGCTCGGCGATGAAGTATGCGCGCTGATAAGGGATACCGAGTCTATACAGTATCTGAATCTCAGCGGCGTGACCGAGATACCTGCATTTGCGTTCAAGGGTGCAGAGCATATCACACATCTCTCGCTTGGCTCCGGCGTTGAGACTATTGGCGCTATGGCGTTCTATGAGTCGGGCGTTGCTTTTGAGAGCCTGCCGTATTCTGTAACGAGCATAGGCGAATACGCATTTGCTGACTGCACGAATATAAAGAATATGGACCTTTCCCATAATCAGTTCACCGAGCTGCCTGAGGGCGTATTTGCCGGTTGTACGAACCTGACAGGAATGAAGTCAGGTACTCTCGAGCTGTCTCCAAAGCTTACAACTATCGGAAATAGCGCGTTTGCTGAGACCAAGATAACGGGTGTAACTATCCCCGAAGGAGTTACTTCTATCGAAGATTATGCTTTTGCGTACTCAGCTCTGGAGAATGTGACATTTGCAGAGAACTCTCAGCTTGAAACTATTGGCAATTATGCTTTATCTTTGACCCCGATAACATACATCAATATCCCCGCAAGCGTTAAGACTATCGGCGAGCAGGCTTTCGCTTCGTGCTCTAATTTAAAACATGTCAATTTTAAAGAGGGCTCACAGCTTGAAACAATCGGCGAGAATGCTTTCAGAGAAGACCCGATAACATCGGTAACTATCCCCGCAAGCGTTAAGACTATCGAAGATAGTGCATTTGAAGGTTGTTTTGGTTTAGCAGAGGTAACATTTGAAGAAGGCTCACAGCTTGAAACTATCGGCGATTATGCATTCAATCTTGACTCGATAACTTCTGTCACTATCCCCGCAAGCGTTAAAATTATCGAAGATAGTGCTTTCTATGAATGCAAGTATTTAACAAACTTAACATTTGAAGAAGGCTCACAGCTTGAAACTATCGGCGTTTATGCTTTCTCTGAATTACCGATAACTTCGGTCACTATCCCTGCGAGTGTTAAAACTATCGAAGATAGTGCATTTGAAGATTGCTTTGATTTAGCGGAGGTAAAATTTGAAGAGGGCTCACAGCTTGAAACTATTAAAAGTTATGCTTTCGAGGCTTGTACAAATTTAACAGATGTCACACTCGAAGGACTCTCAAAGCTTGAATTGATCGGTGAATGTGCCTTCTATTCCAACGCATTAACTTCGCTAACTATCCCCGCAAGCGTTAAGACTATCGGCGAGGGTGCATTTGAATACAGTACCTACCTTAAAAACCTTAATTTCAAAGAGAACTCACAGCTTGAAACTATCGGCGAGTATGCTTTTGCATACGCAACATTAGATGAAGTAACTATCTCCGCAAGCGTTAAGACTATCGACAAGTATGCTTTCCTTGAATGCGAGAACTTAACAGAGGTAAAATTTGAAGAGGGCTCACAGCTTGAAACTATCGGCGAATATGCATTTGAACACGCTATCACTCTTGATAAAATTGATATCGCAGAGTGCTCAAAGCTCTCAACTATCGGTCAGTTTGCTTTTGCACACACAGCATTAGACGAAGTAACTATCCCCGCTTCCGTTACAGCTATCAATGATTCCGCATTTGAACACTGCCTTGCCCTTACCCTTGTAAAAATGCCCAAGACAGATATTGCCTTTGGCAGTGATGTATTCTATGACTGCCCGAATGCAAGGTTTTGGGTATACAAGAACAGTTCCGCGCACGAATATGCAGAGGCTAATTCACTGGAATACAGCCTCTTCAGCGAGCTCGGAAGTATCGTTATCGACCCCACTAATCTGAAAAGCCTGTACACGGGCGACCCTATACAGGTATCATACACTATATATGATATTGACGGCGAGTATGTACAGTATGGTTCTACTTATGTCACGGAAATATACAAGGATAACACGGAGATAGGCACGGCTACACTGACCGTTGTAGGTAATGACCTCTACATAGGCACCGTCTCGGCAACCTTCGACATAGTTCATAATTGTATTTTACAGGGACATGAAGTCGGCGGCGATTGGGTAATTGAATCCGAGCCTACCTGCTCGACTGTCGGCTCCGGATACAAGACCTGCATACATTGCGGCGATAAGCTCTATGAGGAAATTCCGATAGACCCCGATAAGCATATATTTGAATTCAGGGAGACCGTTCCGCCCACTGAAACTGAGGACGGCTATGACGTCTATGGGTGCAATTACTGCGGCGCGAAAACTACTACGAATGTAGTTCCCGCCCTCGGTACGACGACTACTGCCACATCTGAAACGACAACTTCAACCACATCGACAACAACGACAACCACCACCACTTCGTCCACGACTACGTCTACGACATCGACTTCAACTACAGCCACGACCACGTCTGCCGCCACGTCTGCAGCCGCCTCTACCTCTGCGACAACGGTTACTACCTCTACGGCTGCAAGTTCGACTTCAAGCACCTCAACCGAGACAAGCTCCACCGCATCCACGACCACGGGCACAACGGCGACTTCAACTACGACTACATCAGCAACGACGTCGACTACAGGCGGTACGACGACCTCGGAATCGACGACCACTACCGCGGTAACGACTACACCCACAACCACAACGGAGTCGACTACCGCCTCCACCACGGAGAGTGCGACGACCACCGAGTCGACCACGGCTTCTACTACAGCTGCGACGACGGCGATGACTACCTCCTCCACCACGGAGAGCACAACGACGACAGAGTCGACTACGGCTTCAACTACAGCTGCGACAACGGCGACGACAACTGCCTCCACCACGGAGAGTGCTACGACGACCGAGTCGACTACGGCTTCAACAACGTCTGCGACAACGGCGACGACTACTGCCTCCACCACGAAGAGCACGACGACCGAGTCGACTACTGCAAGTACGGCTTCGGCGACAAGTTCGACTTCAAGCACCTCAACCGCGTCAAGCTCCACAGCTTCCACGACCACGGGCACTACAGCGACTTCGACTACGACCACATCTTCAACGACTTCGACCACCGACGGCACGACTACCTCGGAGGCGACGACCACGACCGCGGTAACGACAACGGAGTCGACAACGGAAGCGACTACCGCTTCTACCACGGAAAGCATGACGACCGAGTCTACAACAGCTTCGACTACAGCTGCGACGACGGCGACTACTACTGTCTCCACTACGGAGAGTGCGACGACGACCGAGTCGACCACGGCTTCAACAACGTCTACGACAACGGCGACGACTACCGCGTCCACCGCGGAGAGCACGACGACGACCGAGTCGACTACAGCCACGACTACGGCGACGACAACCTCCTCCACTACAGAAAGCACGACAACCTCTGCTATAGGCACAGTTACGACGCCCTCAACATCGCAGACCACAGCGTCTACCTCAACAGACGAGCAGGGGACTGCTACGACAGAGACTATTCCTTCTCAGCCCGCGAACGACCTCGGCGACGTAAACGGCGATAAGAAGGTCGATGCAAAGGACGCTTCACTTGTACTCGTCGCATATGCGAAGGTGTCTACAGGTGCCGAGGACGGACTTACCGACGACGAGCGTTATGCTGCTGACGTAAACGGTGACGGCAAAACAGACGCAAAGGACGCTTCGACTATCCTCGCGTACTACGCTATGGTGTCGACGGCTTCGGACGATGTTCCGACTCTTAAGGAATTCATCACAAACAAATCGGCATAAGTACATACAAGTGAGATCAAGGCGGTTCATTTAGGTTGCCTCCCTTAGCGGAAAAAGCAGGCTACCGTGCAATAAGCTTATGGTTTATACACGGTTGCCTGCGAATCGGCTAAAGGGACACCCTTTAGCCGCCTTGATCCTTTATTAAGCACTGGCGTATGACGCGCGATGACGCTGTTTTTCCAGAGTCATCTTGAAAAATCCGTACGGATATGCTACAATAATAAAAACATAAGGGAGGGGACAGCGTATGCTCCGTATCGGCAAGACCGAGCAAAACTACTCTATCGCATTTCTGCTATTTTACTTGTTTGCAGCCGTGATGAACATTCTTATGCAGTTCACGGTGTCTCTCACGGGTTTTTCTGCTGTGCTCTACAGCTTCTTCATCATCACATGGGGAGCCTCAATCTTTCTGCGCATTGTACATAGACGTATCAGAAGGGACGTCATTGCCATAGCCTCTTTCCTGTTCGGGCTGTTCATTGTCCGAATATGCAGATACTTTCTCTTTGAACACTCGCTGACGATAGACCGCTATATGTGGTATTTCTACTATATCCCGTACATCGCGATGCCCATGCTCACGCTTGACGCGGCGTCCTGCGTCGGAAAGGACGAACGGACGAAAATCCCTGCCATAGTAAAAGTGCTGTGGACAGTGGCGATACTGCTGATGCTCGGTGTACTCACGAATGATATCCACCATTTTCTGCTTCGCTTCGGCGATATGAACGATTACAGCGGAACAGTCGAATACAACTGGCTGTACTATATCGTTGTGGCATGGATAGCGACTGCGACGCTGGGCTCGTTTATACTGCTCATGAAGCGGTGTCGGCTCTCGCAGTGCAGAAAATACTGGTATATCCCCGTTATCACGTCAGCTGTCGGTGTGGCACTGATACTGCTTTATTATGCTATAGGAGGTTCGCCGCAGATAGGCGGGATAAGGCTCTACTACATTCAGGAGGTCTATGTTCTTCTGTTTGCGGGACTGTGGGAGAGCTACATCAGGATAGGACTTATCCCCTCAAACACGGGATACAACGAGCTTTTCGAG
>JAUMVH010000060.1:0-2914 GCA_030530245.1 Ruminococcus sp. | reverse complement strand
CAAAATGTGGACGGCGAGACCGTTTACCATTCAAAGGGCTACACAGATACCTCCGACAACGACGATTTCCTTGTCCGCAAGCATCAGATAAAGGGCGGCTGGGTCGTGTGGAGCGAGGATATTTCGGCGGTCAATCGTATCAACAGCGAGCTCGAGGAGGCGACCGAGCGTATCGAGGAAGAAAACGACCTCATCGAGGAGGAGAACCGCTTCACAGCTGAAAAGGTCCGCTACGAAACGCAGAACAGGCTCTACGATAACATAGCGGAGCATACCCATTCACAGCTCGTGGAGATAGACGAAGCTCTCGTCGATACCGACGAATTTGACCTGAGAATGAAATTCTGCCTGCTGCTCGGAACGTACGTCAAGCGCTGCTCCAACCTCATGCTCGTTGCCGACCACAGCCCCGATATTTCCACCGACGAGCTGTATCTCTCCATCAACGAGAGCTTTGAGAATATGGGAGCCTTCGGCATTGATTATGAGCTGAGACGTGACGGCGAAACCAAGCTCCCCGCCGCACAGATAATCGCCGCATATGACCTGTTCGAGGCTGTTGTTGAGCTGGTGCTCGACAGCGTCAGCGCGTGCTCCATACATATCATGCCCTCGGAGCATACCCTGATGACAGCAGAGACGGACTGCGTAATTCCCGACATCGACAGGCTCAGCGTGAATTCTCCCGAGCTGGAGCTTTCCTCCTTCGTCGAGGACGATATACAGCACATCATTCTTTCCATAGGAGGCGGCAGCAATGGATAATTTCCTGTCACTTTCCGAAGATGCAAAGGGCGGACTGCTACTGTGGCTGCTTTTCGCGGGATTTACGCTGTTCCTCGCGCTTATCATACATATCTTCACCGACAGGTCGCTCAGACGACTGCTCATATGTGCGGCGGAGACACTCTTCACATTCACATTCTACCAGATACTCATTGACCAGATAAGGGCGTTTACCAGCCTGTTTATCGGTATCCCCGCGGTCACGGTCGTGCTGATAGCCGCGCTGCTGACAGCGGTCGCCGTGGCGGAGCTTATCGGCTGTCTCAGGAAGAGAAACAGCAGGCTCACGATGATGTCCGTCAAGGAGAGCATGGACTCCCTGCCGACGGGTATATGCTTCTACTGGGACGGTGGTCTGACTAAGCTCGTGAATCTGACCATGGACAGTATTGCCAATCAGCTCACGGGCGAGAACATCTCCGACGCCGAGCATTTCTGTAAGACCGTTTTCGGCGGAGAAACGCCGTACAGCGTCAAGGGCGGCGAAATGCCCGTGATATGCTTTGCGGACGGGACTGCCTACAGCTTCGCACACCGTGAGGAAATGCTCGACGGCAAGCCGATACACGAGCTCATCGCCTACAACATCACCGAGGAATTCCGACTGACCGCGGAGCTGCGTGAAAAGCAGAAGCAGGCAAGGTACATCAATGCGCGACTGAAAGCTCTCAACTCCACGATACAGTACCTTATCATGGACAAGGAGACCCTGCGGATAAAGATAAATATCCATGACAGCTTCGGAAAAACGCTGCTCATGACAAAGCGGTATCTGTCCGCGCCCGAAAGCGTGGACAGGGCGGAAATGCTGTCGCTGTGGCGAATGAATATAGCCATGCTCAAAAACGAGCAGGGCGAGCGCTGGCAGCAGCCGTACTTCATCAGCCTGCACCACGCGGAGGGACTTGGCGTGAAGATAAAGATCACAGGCACTCTGCCTGAAAATGCTGCGCTCGTACCCGTAGTTGATTCGGCGATAACCGTCCACGTCACCAATGTACTGCGCCACGCTGAGGGAGACACTGCATACATCTCCGCGAGAAAAACAGCGGAGGGCTATGCTCTGCGGTTCACCAACAACGGCAGAGCTCCCGCGAAGCCCGTGCAGGAAACGGGCGGGCTCGCCAATCTGAGGCGCAGGACAGAGGGCATAGGCGGAGCTATGAAAATACGGAGTGCGCCGCAGTTCGAGCTGCTGCTGTGGCTGCCAGAGACCCCGAAGGAGGAACTGTAATGGCATACAAAGTGCTGATAGCCGACGACCAGAAAATGGTGCGGCAGATGTTTGAGCTCGCCGTGAAAAGCTCGGAGAATTACGAGCTCGCGGGAATGGCAGAGACTCCCGAACGGGCAGTGGAGCTTTGCCTCGCGCGAAAGATAGACATCGTGCTCATGGACGTCGTAATGGGGAGCGGCATGGACGGTCTCGACGCGGCAAAGGAGATAAAGGAGCAGCGTCCCGAAACGAAGATACTGCTCGTGACGTCAATGCCCGAGGTCTCCTACATCGAACGCGCGAGGGCGGTCGGCGTCGAGAGCTTCTGGCACAAGGAGGTGCAGGAGCTGCCGCTGCTCGAGATAATGGACAGGACAATGGCGGGCGAGTCGGTCTATCCGCTGAGTATGCCTGCGGTGCGGTTCGGGAATATCATCAGCACGGAGCTGACGGACACGGAATTCGCCGTCCTTCGCGAGCTCGTAGCGGGAGCCTCCAACAAGGAGATAGGCGAAAGGCTGTATATGTCCGCGAGCACCGTAAAGCGGCACATCTCGGATATTCTGGGCAAGACGGGCTTCAAGACGCGCTTACAGCTCGCGATAAAGGCACGCGGCGGCGGGCTCGTCATCAATAACAGGGACATCGAAGCAGATGAATAAGCGCGGGAGCCGACGTATATGCGTCGGCTTTTGTGCATTCTGCTGAGTTTCAACGGAAAAAATTTGGCTCAAAGTTGACCCGTTTGGCTCATGTGCTTTTTTTCAAAATGTGATACAATGTAGAAAATTTATTTAAAAGGAGTTCATCACTATGAAAAAATTAACAGCACTTGCACTCACACTTGCAATGGTACTCAGCCTTTCGGCTTGCGGAGACAGCGGCTCTTCCGATAGCGAGCCTGCTACCAAG
>JAUMVH010000059.1 GCA_030530245.1 Ruminococcus sp. | reverse complement strand
TGCGCCGCTGGCTGCTCGACGACGGCAAGCGCGTTGACGGCAGAGGTATAGACGAGATTCGTCCGCTGGCTGCCGAGGTTGACCTGCTTGACAGAGTCCACGGCTCGGGTATGTTCACCAGAGGTCAGACTCAGGTTCTGACCGTCACCACCCTCGGCCCCGTCAGCGACTCTCAGATTCTCGACGGTATCGACGGCGAGGATTCCAAGCGCTATATGCACCACTACAATTTCCCCTCCTACTCCGTCGGCGAGACAAAGCCCTCGAGAGGTCCCGGACGCCGCGAGATAGGTCACGGTGCACTCGCTGAGAGAGCTCTCGCTCCCGTTATCCCCAGCGTTGAGGAGTTCCCCTACGCGCTCAGACTCGTCTCCGAGGTACTCTCCTCCAACGGTTCGACATCGCAGGGCTCGATATGCGGCTCCACGCTCGCTCTCATGGACGCAGGCGTGCCGATAAAGGCTCCCGTAGCAGGTATCTCCTGCGGACTCATCACCAAGCCCGACAGCGACGAGTTCATGACAATGGTCGACATTCAGGGTCTCGAGGACTTCTTCGGCGACATGGACTTCAAGGTGGGCGGTACTCACAAGGGTATCACGGCTATACAGGTCGACATCAAGGTGGACGGACTCACTCCCGCTATCATCAAGGAAGCCTTCGAGAAGACACGCAAGGCTCGTATCTATATCCTCGACGAGATAATGCTCAAGGCTATCCCCGAGCCCAGAGCTGAGGTGAGCGCGTACGCTCCCAAGATGCTCCAGACCAAGGTGCCCGTAGAGAAGATACGCGAGGTCATCGGCAGCGGCGGAAAGGTTATCCAGAAGATATCCGCTGACTGCGACGTAAAGATAGACATCAACGACGACGGCAACGTATTCATCAGCGGTATCAACGGCGAGAACGCACGCAAGGCTCTCCAGATAGTTGACACCATCGCGAACGGTCCCGAGGTAGGCGCTATCTACCGCGGCAAGGTCGTACGCATAATGGAATTCGGCGCATTCGTTGAGATAGTTCCGGGTATGGACGGACTCGTCCACATCTCCAAGCTCGACAAGCAGCGCGTTGAAAAGGTTGAGGACATCGTTTCCATCGGCGACGAGATAGTCGTTAAGGTTACGGAGATAGACCGTCAGGGTCGTATCAACCTCTCCCGCAAGGACGCCCTCGCAGACATCGAGGCTAAGAAGAAGGGCTGATCAAATATGATATCAAGGGCAACCGCTGAGGTTGCCCTTTTTGCGCGGTGTCTGCGCCGCCGATCCACGCAGTTGCTCGTAAACTCGCTCACCTGTACGGACGGCAGGTCTTCTTCCGCGCGCCTCACCGATTCAGGAAGGTGCACATCAACCGATTGTAGGGGCGGATATCATACGCCTGCCAATCACCGACACGGTATGAAACAACGCCTTGTAGGGGCGCCCTTTGGGCGTCCGCAAATTCCGAACACATCAGCGGTTGCGTAATCGACGGACCGCCAAAGGCGGCCCCTACGTGATATCATTAATTCAGACCGTGTCGGGAATTGGCAGGACAGATACGCAGAACGAAAAAAATTCAAAAAAGCCTTGACAAACGGAAACAAACGTGATATCATAAGGGTGTAACAGATGTACCACCCGATATAGTACACCCCCAACAGAAAGGAGGCTGTATATGTTTTCTATCGACCTTACCAGCAGGACGCCCATCTATGAGCAGATATACGAGAATATCATTAGTCTCATCGTCAAGGGCAGTCTTGCCGAGAACGACCAGCTCCCGAGCGTGAGAGCCTTCGCCAAGGACGCGGGCGTCAACCCCAATACCGTCGCGAAAGCCTATCAGGAGCTCGAACGCACCGGCATCATCTACTCCGTCCCCGGGCGCGGGAGCTTCATCGCCAAGCCCGACAGCTCGGTATTTCAGGGCGCAGTCCTCGCGGAGTTCGACAGCGCGGCTCAGTCCTGCGCCGACAGAGGGATAGACAAGCAGGTACTCGCACAGCATCTCGACAAAATCTACAACACAAACGGGAAAGGAGAACAGCTATGATCGAACTAAAAAATACAGTCAAGAAGTTCGACAGCTATACCGCACTGGGCGGCGTCGACCTTAAGATCGAAAAGGGTACTGCTTTCGGACTCCTCGGCTCGAACGGCGCAGGCAAGTCCACTATCCTGCGTCTGCTCTCGGGCATATATGAGCAGGAGAGCGGCGAAGTCCTCATCGACGGCGAGCGCGTCTACGACAACGTAAAAGCCAAGCAGAAGGTCTTCTTCATCAACGACGAGACCGTTCAGTTCGGAGGCTACACGCTCAAGGGACTCAAGAACTACTACAAGACCTACTACCCCAACTTCTCGGAGGAGCTGTTTGAATCGCTCCGCAAGCGCATAAACCTGCCGCTGAACAAGAAGATAAACACCTTCTCGAAGGGCATGAAGAGGCAGGCTATCGTGATAATCGCACTCGCCTGCAAGACCGACTACCTGCTCCTCGACGAGGCGTTTGACGGTCTCGACCCGACCATGCGCATCATCGTCAAGAAGATGCTCGTCGACGCTATGCTCGACAGGCAGCTCACCACCGTCATCTCCTCGCACAACCTCAAGGAGATAAACGAGGTCTGCGATACGGCGGCGCTCATACACAACGGCAAGATCGTCTTCTCGCGCGAGATAGACAGCCTCAAGGGCGAGGTGCACAAGATACAGGTGGTCTTCCCCAAGAACGCGGACGGTACTCCCGCCGAGTACACAAGGGAGGACTTCGCCGCGACGGGTCTCGAGATACTCCACTTCGAGAGGAGCCAGAGTATCTACTACATCATCGCAAAGGGCGACGAGGATACCGTAAAAGCCGCGTTCGCTCCCAAGGAGCCCCCTGCTCCTCGAGATGATACCGCTTACTCTTGAAGAGATATTTATTTATGAACTGGAGGTGCTCGGTTATGACAGCAACGACATCAGCGGCAACTAAAAACTTCTTCGGCAAGCGCTTCCTCACCGACATTCTCGAAAACAAAAAGGTGCTCATCATCAACTTCGTTCTCGAACTCCTCGGACTCCCCGTGGTGTCCGTGGTAGTGCTCATCATCACATACCTCGAAAAGCTCCAAGAAAAATCAGAGGTCTACATCGACTACTCTATCATGCTCGCACCGTTCATATTCATCGGAGTGGCGACCATCGTCATAAGCATACTGCTCGGCTTCGTCATTGCGCTGTTCCAGTTCAACTACCTCTACAGGAAGTCGCTCGTGGATATGAACTACTCGCTCCCGCTGAGCAGCACCCAGCGCTTCTTCTCGGACTACCTTTCGGGACTGGCAATATACCTTGTTCCCGTTGCGATAGCCGTAGTCCTCAGCTTCGTGATACTCACGGTCGGCAATGTCTTCATCGACATCGAGAACTTCTGGAGCATTATCCCCCACGTTATAAAGTCGGGAATGATAGTTATCGTCGGTATGATAATGCTCTACACCCTCTCCGTGCTCGCGATAGTTTTCTGCGGAAGCACCTTCGAGGCTATATTCAGCATTATCGCCGTAAACGCGATGATACCCGCGACTATCGGCTGTGTATGGCTCGCTATCGTCACCACCTCCTCATACGGTATGGTCGGCTCGAGCATATTCTACAGCCCCGTATTCACCGCGACCTCGCCGATAGGCGCGACCGTATTCTTCTTCATGTATATGTTCGAGGCTGTCGATATGAGCTACGACGGCGTATACACCAGCTACTACGATTCGATGTATATCCGCTGGATGGTAGTTGCCCTCGTGGTCACGGTTGTGTTCCTTGCGGCGGCATTCCTGCTCTACAAGCTCAGAAAGGCTGAGAGCGTCTCCAAGCCCTATGTTTACAAGGCTTTCTTCTACGTGATAGGTGCGGCGTGCGTATTCTGCATAATGTCTATCCTCATCGCCACAGGCATAAACCTCATCTCCGCTGTTATCTCGGGCATTATCATCTGCGGTATCGGCTGGTTCATCATGGAGGTCATCGCAAGGCGCGGCTTCAAGCGCTTCTGGACGGCTCCCCTCGGCTTCATCGCGGTAATGTGCGGAGTGTTCCTCATCTGCGGAGTGTGCAGGGTCACCGACGGCTTCGGCGCTCCCCGCCACGTACCCGCGGCGCTCAGCGTTGAGTCCGTATCCATCAGCACCAACGACCGCAGCGTCCTCCCCTACGATGTTGCGGAGGTAGAGTTCAGGGACAGGGACGTCATCAAGGCTGTTACGGCTCTCAACAAGGACGCCGTTGACAGGCACTTCAACTTTGACAAGTACACCTACAATGACATCGACAAGATAGACTCCGAGTACGACCGCTACGACGTTCAGTTCGTGGAGATAACCTATCAGACTATCTACGGCTCGACCGTAAAGCGTGAGTACAGCGTGATGAGCTTCATGCTCAGCGACGTTATCGAGGCGGTGCTCTGCTCCGATGAGTACGCAGCCAAGGCGTCCGAGGAGGTCGCGCTCGAGGCTGTGAACAATACAAACTCGGGCAAATATTACGGCAGCTACGCCACCGCCAAGCGTGAGAAGGCGGGCGGCAGACTTGCCGTATTCAACAAGCTCAACAGTCAGACCGCAACGGTAGCTCTCCGCGCGGAGAGTCTCGATGAGTTCAAAGAGGCATACAATAAGGACCTTAAAGCTATGACTCCCGAGGAGCTCAGGGAAGGCAGGGTCTACTGCTATCTGCCCGATAACTACTGGGTGCTCGATTCGTTCACGAATACCAAGGCTTTCCTCGCCGACCATGACATCGAGGTGAATGAGGTAAGTGCGACCGACATCAACAATGACAGCTACGGCAACAATCAAGTGGAGATCATATATATGCCGCGCTTCTACTCCAGACCCAAGGCATTCTTCGGCGAGAGCGACAGATACAGCCGCTATTCCTATTCATACTACTACGACGGCGACGATATAAACAAGTATTCCGAGGTCGACGCGATAACGAGCGCCTTCCCCGATAGCGACAGCTACTACGGCGACTACGACCTCTACTATGATACGAATTCAAGCGAATTCTCCGCAAAGCTCGTAAATGAGGCAACTCCCATAATCATCGGCGAGAAGCCCATCGCGATAGTGCACATAGGCTCGAATACGTGCTATGTGCGCGACACAAACGAGAACAGAGAGCTCCTGAAGCTGTACTACTACGGTGTATAAACAAAAGAAATGAAATATATAAAAAAGCTCTTCGGCGGTATAGAGATGACGTGGAAGCGGCTGCTGATACTCTCGGCAGCCGCGGGCGTCATCAGCGGCGCGCTGCTGTGCATACCCGTCCTTGAGGACACGTCGCTCACCGACAACGGCGCGACCTACGAGTGGTGGATATTCCTCGCGATAGTCATCATCACGAACTGCAAGAAGCCGCTCGAAGCCGCCTGCAAGACCTTCGTATTCTTCCTCATAAGCCAGCCGCTCATATACCTCGTACAGGTGCCGTTCTGCTGGCTGCACTGGGGCATATTCGCCTACTACCCGCCGTGGTTCGTGATGACCCTGCTCACCTTCCCGGGAGCGTTCCTCGGCTGGTTCGTGACCAAGAAAAAGTGGTACAGCCTGCTGATACTCTCGCCTATGCTGTTGCTGCTCGCGGCAACGTGTATGAGCTACCTCCACGGCACGCTCTATATGCCTCCGCGGCACATTCTCACGGAGCTGTTCTGCATAGCCGTGATGTTCGTGCTGGTGCTCGGCATCTTCGACGACAAGCGGCTCGTAGCTGCGGGCTTTGTGCTCAATATCGCCCTGCTGACGGCGTTCTTCTTCACGGACGTCTACGGTCAGCCGCACATGGTAAGCAATATCCGCGGCATGGAATATGACCCCGATATGAGCTACACCGCCGTCTCCTCCGACGAGGACGTCGTAAAGCTCCGCTACGAGGACAAATACGAGCCTCACGGCTGGCAGGCGGAGTTCTACAAGCGCGGGACTGCCGATATCACCCTCACGGGCGACGACGGCAGCAGGCTCGTCTACGAGGTCACATTCGGCGACGATTTCTATGTCGACTTCAAGCTGAAAGAGCAATATTACGCTCCATAAAAAGAGGTAACAAATGAAAAAAACTGCATTTATGCTCACCGTCGCAGCTGTGCTGACGCTGTGTTCATGCGGAAACGTCACAGACGAGCCGCTGCCGGGAAATGCGACCGCGTTTGAGTCGTTCGAGTTCGTTGACCCCGATTCAAAGGACGACGGCTACCGTGCCGTTACATACAACGGGCGGACGTATATCCCTTATGGAACGCAAGGGAAAGAATTCACCTATTCCAAATTGGGCGAATGCCTCGGCTATTGGGTTCAGGACGGAGAGGAGATGAAGGACGTGCGCCTCTATACCCTTACTTCCGACCCTGACGTCAACTTCATCGCCATGACCGATGAAGGCTTTATGTCGCAGCCGACCTTTCTCCGCGCCATTGATACAAGAGGCAAAGATATACCCACGCACGACCTCATAGACAGCCTCGATTACGAATACTGGAAATGACACTGTCCCCGAAACGCGTTGTTTCGGGGATTTTTTGTATGCGGGTTTTACCGACAAACCAACGGCTACATTCTGTAGGGGACGCCGCCCTCGGCGTCCCACAATTACGAAAACCGCAGGCGGTATGGAATTGGCGGGCGGGCGAGGGCGCCCGCCCCTACACGCTGGTGTTTCAAACCCTATCGGGAATTGACGGACCGCCAAAGGCGGCCCCTAAAGTATTGCGTTTCTACCAATATTGTGATATAATGAGTTCAACCTGATTTTGGAGGTATACTATGTTCCGTATACTTGTTGTCGAGGACGACAGAGACCTGCGCGAGCTCTTCTGCCGTACACTCGAAAAAAACGACTTCATCGCCCTCCCCGCCGAAAACGCCGACAGCGCGCTCGAGGTACTCGACTCCGAGTACGTCGACCTCATGATCACCGACGTGATGATGGCGGGTATGGACGGCTTCGAGCTCACGCGCGAGCTCCGCGAGGCGGGTATCGACATACCCGTGCTCATTATCACCGCCAAGGGCGACATCTCCGACAAGCAGACGGGCTTCGGCTCGGGTGCGGACGACTATATGGTCAAGCCCGTCGACCTCAAGGAGATGATAATGCGTGTGACGGCTCTGCTGAGACGTGCCAAGAGCGCGAGCGAGAAAATGCTCACCTTCGGCGGGCTCACTCTCGAGTACGCTACATGGACGGTCACCGACGCGGGCGGCTCGCAGGTGCTGCCGCAGAAGGAATTCCTGATACTCTACAAGCTCCTCTCCTACCCGGGGCAGATATTCACGCGTCAGCAGATACTCGACGACATATGGGGCATCGAGGACGACGTAGACCCGCATACCCTCGACGTGCACATCAGCAGGCTGCGCGAGCGCTTCAGAGACAACCCCGACTTTAAAATAGTGACCATTCGCGGACTCGGATACAGGGCGGTGAAAAATGATACCACGTAAGAAAACTACCGAATTAAAGCACTATAAGCACCTCACGCGGCGGCTCACGCTCGCGTTTTTCGCGACCATTTTCGTGATGCTGCTGTTATCGGTGCTGATAATGTTCCTGCTCGAAAGGCTCGGCGTGAACTTCCGCTCGGGCATTTTCTCCGCCTACGGGAGCCTGAGTATCTACGTCATCAGCGTTATACTTGCCTCCGCGATATCATACTTTGCGGTGTGGAACATCTTTCGCCCGCTCTCCGACCTCAGCAAGGGCACACGCAAAATTGCCGAGGGCGACTACAGCGTGCGGCTCGAGTACAAGGGCAGGCTCAGCGAGCTTGCGGAGTCCGTCGAAAACTTCAACTATATGGCGCAGGAGCTCGGCTCCATCGAGATGATACGCAACGACTTCATCGCCAATGTCTCGCACGAGTTCAAGACGCCGCTGTCCTCGCTGAGCGGCTATCTCACGCTGCTTCAGGACGGCTCGCTCTCCGACGCCGAGCGCAGCGAGTACATCTCGAAGGCATTTTTCAGCATCGAGAAGCTCAACGACCTCACCGACAATATCCTCCGCCTCTCGAAGCTCGAAAATCAGGTCGCGATGGACGAGCCGACCTCCTTCCGCCTCGACGAGCAGCTCCGCGAGGCGATAGTGCTCCTCGAGCCCAAGTGGAGTCGCAGGAACATCAGCTTCGACCTCGCTCTCCCCGAGCTCACGGTGAGCGGTCAGCGCTCGCTGCTGTTTCAGGTGTGGACGAACCTCCTCAGCAACGCCATAAAGTTCTCCGACGAGGGCAGCAGCGTGACCGTAAAGATAGAGGAGTCCCCCCACCACTACAAGGTCTACATCAGCGACACGGGCATCGGTATGTCCGAGGAGCAGCAGCGCCACATCTTCGACAAGTTCTATCAGGCGGACAGCTCGCGGCAGGCTCAGGGCAACGGGCTCGGACTCGCGCTGTGCAAGGAGATAGTTGCCAAGTGCGGCGGCAAGATATACGTCACGAGCAAGCTCGGCGAGGGCTCGGTCTTTCTCGTCAGCCTGCGGAAAAACAGCGGGGAGGATTGATACTGTGACAAAGCGTAAAAAGGTCATCATCATCGCAGCAGTCTGCGCAGTCAGCCTGCTGCTCGTCCGTGCACTTGCCGTGCGCATACTCTTGTTCGAGCCGCACGTGCCGTCGCGGTGGGACGACTTCCTGCCGCTGCTGAGCGAGTACACGCAGGTCGCCGAATTCTATAGCAGCGACTTTGAAAAATACGACGCCGACAGCCTCACGTATTATGAGACGTACTGCTTCACCGAAAACTACAAGCACTACCTCTCCCCCGACGAACAGGAGCTCGACGCGCTGATGAAAGTCGAGGACTCCTACTACCTCGATAAGCACCCGCTCGAATTTGTGGAAGTCAGCGGCGACTTCTTCTACCTGTGCTGCGGTACGGGCAGAGCAGAATACGTCTATTCGAGAAGCGGAAAAAAGCCCAAGAGCAGCGACTGCCTCGGCGACCAAAGAGCCCTCGTCTACAAGCTCGCGGACAACTGGTACTTCGCCTCCGTGCCCGATGATTGGCAAGGGCTCTGCCCTTGACCCGCCAGAGGCTCTGCCTCTGGACTCCGCTGGGGCGCCGCCCCAGACCCCGCAGGGGAACGCAGTTCCCCTGACCCCGTAATCGCGTCGTCGCTCGTAAACTCGCTTACCTGTACAGACCACAAGTTTATCGCCGCGTGCCTTACCAATTATACGGCGGCAGACACCGCGCAAAAAGCCTCGGTCACTGACCGAGGCTTTACTTTACGATATATGGCGTCCTTTGCCCTTTTTGCGCTTCTCGACGGGCTTCTCTATCGACTTTTCCTTGCCGCCCATGTCCTCGAAAAGCGTCTCCTCCTCTATCTCCTCGGAGCCGTCCGTGAGCTCGGGGTTTACCTCTCCCCTGTTCTCGTAAAACGGCGTGATGACGTACTTCTGTATCACGGGATAGCTGTTGAAGCACACTATCAGCCACATCGGCACCACCGAGAAAAGCGGTATCATCAGCATGAACAGCGGCATCATGTATATGAACAGCACCACGTAAAACGACCCTACAAGCACGAGCAGCACCGTCGTGATGACGTTCTGCTTCAGCGCCACGAACGCCAGCGCGAACGAGTTCTTTATCAGGTTCTTGAGCGAGAGGTCTGTCGCCGTCAGCATCAGGAAGATGTAGTAGTTCATCATCAGTATGACTATCGCCACACTGAACGATATCACCATCGGCACGTAGAATATCTTGCTGTCGTACAGCTGCGCGAGGTACGGGTACTCAACATAGCCCGCGTACGCCGAGAGCACCGCAACTACGTCGATTATGCCCAGCAGCGAAGCTTTCAGGTAGTTCTCCCTGAAGCCCTTGAAGAAGTCGCGCGCGATGAAGGAGTGACGTCCGAGCAGGAACAGCCTTATCACCTTCGATATGCCCGCCATGGCAGGTCCGAGGTTGACTGCGGACGCTATCAGCAGCACTGCGACTATCACGAGGCTCACGGTCGGGTCGCTGACGTAGTACATCACGGGCAGCGTCGCCCACATCGGTATCGTGACAAGGAAGAACAGCATATTCAGCCCTATCATCAGCCAGAACTTCCTGAAAAATATGTCGAAAAAGAGCGCTATACCTTTTTTCTTAGGTGCATTTTTGGCGATACCGGGACCTGCACTCTCGTAATCGTGTGAAAAAAGACCCAAATCAAACATCCTCCGTTTTTACAGCAGTCCCCCAAAAACGTAGCTCATCAGCGGGACTGCGAGTGAAATTATAAATGAGATGAGCGCGAGCACTGCGAATTTTATGCAGTACAGCCTGAAGCTGCTGCGCTCCGAGCTCCGCTTCTCGCCGCTGACCATGAACCGCAGCAGGTCGCTCGACGAGCGTAGGACCTCCCTGACCGCGATGACCGCCACGAACAGGTCGGCAAGTGCGAACGGGAGTATCAGCACAACTACCGCGGGCAGACTTCGCAGACCTCCCGCCGCGTACATCGCCGATACCGACGCACCGATACCGACTCCGCGGTAGACGAGCAGCGCCGCTCCGACGGGCTGCCCGAAGACGAACGTCCCCGAGAGGAACGCTGCCGCGATGAAAATCAGCGAGGACAGCAGAGTCCGCGCGAAAATGGCGGATACGGTGTCGCCGCACAGCGACGGCGAGAAATACTGGTGCACCCATGGCGAGCAGTCACCTGCCATATTTACAGCGGGGAGCGAACCTATCGCCACTCCCGCCGCGCAAGCCGCGCACATCAGCAGGAAGCCCGAGCCCTTGCCTCGGGCGGGGATATATTTTACGTGTTTCATTTTGCATCATCCTTTCTTTCAAGGATATGCAAAGCGGACAAGTTTTATTACTTCGACAGCTCGTAAGCGCGCTTGGTGCAGCTCTCGCAGCAGCTCTTCACGGTGTCCTCGAGCTTGCCCTCATAGAGCCTATCGAGGCCCGCGAGAGTGGTACCTCCCGGGGAGGAGACCATCTTGATGAGCTCGTCTATCGTGCAACCCGAGTCCGTTATCATTTTCGCGGAGCCGATAAGGCTCTGACTGAACAGCTCCGTAGCGGCTGCGGCGTCGATGCCCTCGGCGGCGGCGTAGTCGATAAATGCCTTCGCGAACAGGTAGATGAACGCGGGGCTGCTGCCGTTTATGGCGATTATCTCCTTCATCTTGTCCTTGGGGACAACTGCCGCTTTTCCGCACGAACGGAACACGCCGAGAATAAGCTCGAACTCCTCGTCAGTGACCCTCTCGTTGCGCGAGAGCGCGGAGGCTCCCTCGCCGAGTAGGAGCGGAGTGTTCGGCATTACGAGTATGACCTTCGCATCGGGTATGGTCTTCGAGGCGATGAACTCGTCCGAAATGCCCGCGGCGATGGAGATGATGACCTTGTCGGAGGTCACGGCGGGAGCTGCCGCCTCGATGACCTTCTCGACTATCTGCGGCTTTACCGCGAGGAAAATGTAGCCGCACTTCTCGGTGAGCTCCGCCTCGCTCGCGCACGCTGCAACGCCGTACTCGGCAAGTGCGCTGACCTTTGCGGTGTCGGGGTCGAAGGCGAAGAGGCTTATCTCAGCCGCCTTGGGACTGCCCGCGATGCCCTTCATTATAGCGGTGCCCATATTACCCGCACCGATAAAGCCTATGTTTATCTTGCTCATAGCAATTACTCCTTAAAATGATATAATTCATTATACAACAATCTGCATAAAATAGCAAGTGCAATTTATGCGAAAACTATGTAGGGGACGGCGTCCTCGACGTCCCATTTTCTACACGTCGCCCACAGCAATACCGCGCGGAATAATTCCGCGGACAAAATCCCCTGTCGCGGCAAGTAAGGGGAGGCTCTCTCTTGCAGAGCCTCCCCTCTTCAAAAACAGTCCACTGGACTGTTTTTGAATTCATCCCCTTGCAGAGCGCACTTCGTTTGTGGGGCTCTGCCCCACACCCTGCCAAAGGCTCTGCCTTTGGAATCCGCCAAGGGACATAGTCCCTTGGAACCCAGCTTCGCGCGGCAGTTTGACGGCTGCGAAACCAATCTCCGCGCGGCATTGCTTAATAGAACGTCGCGACTTCCTTCTCTGGCGGGGCGGCGTCTGCGAGCGATATCACCCTCAGCACCGGTCCCGCTCCCCTGTAGAGCTTGTGCTTCTGCACGCTTACCTTCGCCGTCACGTTCACCCAGTGCTTGGGCTGGCGCGGCTCGAAGGGCGTGTCCCACTCCGCGGCTGCCCAGCAATACTGGATATCCTCGACGCAGCAGGTCATGATGTGCCTGCCGAGCGCAAAGCAGTTCGGCGG
This sequence comes from Ruminococcus sp., assembly GCA_030530245.1. GTDB lineage: Bacteria > Bacillota > Clostridia > Oscillospirales > Ruminococcaceae > Ruminococcus. The sequence continues at coordinate 1,154 of JAUMVH010000059.1, read as the reverse complement.
GAACTTCTTGTTCTTCGCGGCGAGTCCCTTGAAGGTCACGGTCTTGCCGTCGTACTTGCCGGGGTCGTCCATGATATCGCGGTACCACAGGGCGAAGTCCTCGTCCTTGATGACGATATTCTCCGCCTCGACGTCGAACGGGAGCGGGTCCTCGATGTCGTCGTAGGCGACCTGTCCGTCGTTGTATTCGTAGCATATCTCGGTGCGGCGGCTGACTCCGCGCACTATCTTGTGGAACTCGGGCACGTCAAAGCTCTTGTCGAAGCGGTTGAAGACGACGAGCTCGCAAAGATTGAGCTTGTCCACAACGAGACTGCGCATATTCGCGTTGTAATTGAGGAAGGTGGTGGCGTCCGCGAAGAACATCACCTGCGCTACAGCCCAGTTCTGCGGCATATTCTGAAACAGGTCGCTGACGTTCCACATACCGTTGTACTCGGCTACCACGCGCTCGGCTTTCGTATCATAGGCGAGCTTGGCGAGGTTCGCGACGGTCATCTCCTCCTTGGAGCCTATCGTGCGTATCTCCACGACGCCCTTCTTCGCAAAGCGCGAGGGGTCGTACTCCTCTATGCCCTCCTCGAAGATGAGGAGCAGCGTCCTTTCGCCGTTGTTGAAGCGTTTGTCCTCCAGCGTCTCCTGTATGAACTTGGTCTTTCCCGACTCGAGAAAGCCGAGGAACAGGTAAACGGGGATAGGCTCCTGCTGATTTCTTGGCATGGCGTCCTCCTTATTCAACGCAGAACAGCTTCGCGACCGCTTCCTCGTTCAGCTTGGAGCCGATAACGCAAAGTCTGCCTGTAGTTTCGGCGCTTCCGTGTCTTACATCGGGCACGCCCGGAACGTAATCGAAGTGTATCCACTGACCGTCCTCGCCCGCGACTATCCCCTTCGCGCGGAGCACGATACCGTACGCCGCCTCGTCGGACAGAGCCTCGAGAGCCGCCGTTATAGCCTCGACAGTGTACGGACGGGGAGTCTCCGCGCCCCAGCTCGTGAACACCTCGTCGGCGTGGTGATGATGGTGGTGGTCGTGGTCGTGGTCATGGTCGTGACAGCCGCAGGTGCAGTCGGGACCGTGGTCGTGGTGGTGATGCTCGTGCTCGTCATCGTCGTGGTCGTGGTGGTGATGATGTTCATGCTCATGCTCGTCA
>JAUMVH010000271.1 GCA_030530245.1 Ruminococcus sp. | reverse complement strand
TACGACGATGACGACTACGGCTGGGACAGCGACGATGATGACGATGACGACTACGACTTCGATGACGATGACTCCGACTGGGACGAAGACGATTATGACTTCGACTACGCGGACGGTCCGTCGGTCGAGGACGGTCAGGCGTACATCATGGTATACGACAAGGAGATGGAGAACTGCTTCTACGGCTACGGCAGCGATTACCTCTCCTACGGCGCTAAGTTCGCGGACATCAAGGGCGACGGCACCTACACCGTAAGCGTTTCCGCCGACACTCCCGAGTTCAGGGAGCACTCCACAGCAGTACCCAACGGATTCAGCCTGCTCATGCTCGGCTGCGAGGGCACCTCGGGCGCTGCGAACGCCAAGGTCGAGATAACCTCCCTCGATATCGACGGCAAGACCTACGAGGTAAGCAAGGATATGACCGTCGAGACGGACGATGATTTCTTCGCGGCGCTGATATACGCGGGCGAGCTCTTCGCCTTCGATGAGGAGGAGGGATACACCTACGGCGCAGACCTCTCGGGCGTTCAGTCATGGAAGACCATCACCATCACCTTCAAGCTCACAGGCATGAAGTAAACAAACATTAACGGCGGGTATATACCCGCCGTTTTATTACCTGTTTTTGCCAGTATTTCAGCTTTCTTTCACGAAAGCATCATAAATGAGAGGTAATATATCAATATAGAATGATACAGAAATCTCCACATTTCATATAAACCACCCTAACAGGCAATGGCGGTCGGACTATAACGACCGCCATTGCCATTTTCTATGGTTACCGAGCTATAAACTTACCCTTGCTGCTCACTTTCCCACGAATCGGCAGAGGGGACCCCCCTCCCGACCGCCATTGCCATTTTTCTATGGTTACCGAGCTATAAACTGACCCGTGCTGCTCACTTTCCCACGAATCGGCAGAGGGGACACCCCTCCTGACCGCCATTGCCATTTTTCACTTTTATGGAACCTTTTCCGCTCCCGCGGCAATATGTATACGGAAGGAGGCAACGCTATGACACAGCTGCAATTTGAGAGGCTCATTCAGCTCCACGGCGACTCTATATACGGCTTCTGCTGCCACCTCACGGGCAGAGTCGCGGAGGCAGAGGACCTGTACCACGATTCGGTGCTGAAGGCTTTCTCGAAGCTCAGAAAAATCAAATGTGAAGGCGAGGACGACGGCGCCTATCTCTCCGCACGCAATTACATCATCGGCATAGCGGTGCGGCTCGCGCGGAGCTCGTCGCGCAGGCTCGCGGACAGGAGCCGCGTCGGACACGACGAGAACGAGACTTGTCTAACACGGACAGGCTCCCCCGAGGATATCGAGCGCGATACCGAGCGCAGGGAGCTGAGCGAGCAGATACGCCGCACGGTGTCCGCCCTGCCCGAAAAACTGCGGAGCGTGACTTATATGTTCTACTATGCCGATATGAGCATAGCCGACATAGGCGCGGCGCTGCACATACCGAGCGGGACGGTCAAGAGCCGCCTCAGCCGAAGCAGAGACATCATCAGAAAAGAACTGGAGGAAAAAGGCTATGAGAATTACTGACGAAACTATCAGAAGCGCACTGGCAAACACTCCCAAGGCTCCCGAAACCACCGACCTCAGGCTGTTCAGCGAGTTTTCGGCGAACCGTCCGAAGCGCTCGCGGCTGACCTATGCGGCTATCGTGGGGATTCCGACTGCGGCTGTACTGCTCGGAGCGGGAATATACACAGTCCACAATGGGGGATACTTCCGCGACGTGAAGAACGGATTCGGAACTGTAACAGGTGTCACATACGAAAATGCGACAGATGAAATAAGCATTAAGGCTGTCAGAAAATCGGAACATATCGAGCTTACTGTCCAGATACTTGAACCGTATATCAATAAAATGCCATACGAGGACTGTGAACAATTGAAAATCGGTAAATGCACATATACCTCGAAAGGGAAAAGTGTTGATTTTTCAACAGATGAGATATCAGAGGTCGAAAACGGCAAAGCCGTATTCCTGCTGAATATAGCTGACGCAGAATCAATATCCATAACCGAACTGATAAGCCAAAAAAAGGCTGATGCAGATCTTTCAATCTATGGAAACTGGGAAATAAAGCTGCAATAAGAAAAGCTCCACCCGCTTGGGTGGAGCTTAATTTGTGCTGGCACAGATCTACTTTTCCGGGCCGTCGCCAGCCGAGTATCATCGACG
>JAUMVH010000058.1 GCA_030530245.1 Ruminococcus sp. | reverse complement strand
AAAGGGACGCAGTCCCTTTGAACCCGAAATCACGCTGTCGCTCGCACGCTCGCTTACTTTGCACAAACGGCAAGTTTGTACCCGCGATTGTAAGAATCGCGGAAATCAGCTACCGCAACCGAGAAACCACTGCGCGAAGCCGAAAGTTTCGCTCAAGCCTTTTCAAAGGCTTGCCGGGTCGAGGGGCGGAGCCCTCGCGGGGGCAAGGGGCGGAGCCCCCCAACCCGAAGGGCGCTCTGAGAGGGGATGAATTTCAAAACAGCCCAGTGGGCTGTTTTGAAAGAGGGGAGGCTCTGCAAGTGAGAGCCTCCCCTGCTGCCGTTCCATAACTGCTATGTCCGCGGAATTATTCCGCGCAAAATAAGTAACTGATACAGATAATAACATCAAAGTGAGGCTACATATGATAAACATTCTAATTATCGAGGACGACGAGAATATCGCAAAAATGATAACCGCCGCCCTCAGCATGGTCGACTACAAGGGCACCTGCCGCTACGACGGGCGCTCGGGTGCCGAGGAAGCCATGAAGGGGGGCTACGACCTTATCCTGCTCGACATCATGCTCCCCGAAATGAACGGCTTCGAGGTCATGGAGGCTATCAAGGACTGCGGGACTCCCGTTATCTTTCTCACCGCCATGCAGGAGGTCTCCGACAAGGTCAAGGGGCTCCGTCTCGGCGCGGAGGACTACATCGTCAAGCCATTCGAGGCGCTGGAGCTCCTCGCACGTATCGACGTGGTGCTCCGCCGCTCCAACAAGACGCAGGATACCATTATTTACGGCGACATCACCGTCAACATCGACAGGCACGAGATAACCGTCAAAGGCGAGCACGTCCAGCTCACGCCGAAGGAGTTCGACGTCATCGTGTATTTCCTCCAGCACCAGAATATCGCCGTTTCGCGCGAACAGCTCCTGTCGAGCGTGTGGGGCTTCGAGTTCGGCGGCGAGAGCCGTACCGTCGATATCCACGTTCAGCAGGTGCGCCGCAAGCTCGGGCTCAAGGACTCGCTCATCACTATCCCCAAGCTCGGCTACCGACTCGAAAGCCGTGACAGCTCATGAAGCTCTGGCAGAAAATATTCCTGAGCTCGCTTGTGCTGATAATCGCCGCGGTCAATATCATCTCCGTAACGATACTCAACAACAGCCACCGCCTCCTCCTCGAAAGGGAGCAGACCCACGCCATCTACGAGCACGAATTCTTCGAGGCGTCGTTCTCGAATGCTGTCGTGTACGCGAAGCTCGCGGACGAGAAGATAGCTCTCACGCCCAATGATATCCGCCGCATCGCCTCCGATATCGTCGAGGGAAGCGGGCGGACGCGCGATTCCGCCGTCTTCGACAGCTCGGGCACTATCATCGCCGTCAGCGGCATGGAGGGGCTGCTCAGCAAGATAACGCAGAGCGGCTTCATCGAGAAGATAGACTCCACGGGCGACAACTACAGCGCGTCCGTGTACGAGACGGCGGAGGGTCACAAGCTCGCGGTCGGCTCCGCGATAACCACCGAGGGCATGAGCTACCGCATCGTCACCGCGGTCGACATCTCCGAAATATACGCGATGAAAAAGCGGCAGACCGACTTCGTGCGCAAGGTCAGCGTCATCTCCGCGGGAGCTATCTCGCTCGTGCTGCTCGTGTCGGTGCTCATCATGCTGAACCCGCTCAGCAGGCTGAATGTCTACACGAAGGCTATCGCGGGCGGAAACTACCGCATAAGGATCCGCGAGCGCGGAAGTCAGGAATTCCGCGAGCTTGCGCAGAATATGAACATCATGGCGGACTCCGTTCAGACCAACGCCGCCCGACTTGAGAAGATAGCCGAGGACAGACAGACCTTCATCGCCAACCTCTCGCACGAGATGAAAACGCCGCTAACCTCTATCCTCGGATTTGCCGATATACTGCGGATAAAGAAGCACGTCACCGACAGCGAGCGAAGCGAATACGCGGGGGTCATCGTCGAGGAGACGAAGCGTCTGCGCTCGCTCTCGGGCAAGCTCATGGGAATTGTCGCCATGAACGGCACGGAAATTGAGAAGAAGCCCGTCAGCTTACAGTCCATGATAAACGAGACGAGGACGGCGCTCGTGCCGCTCCTTGCAAAGAACGATGTGCGGCTCGAGTGCCTGTCACAGGACATCACCTTCTCCGCCGACGAGGAGCTGTTCAAGTCGCTCCTGTACAACATCATCGAGAACGCCGTCAAGGCTTCGCCCAAGGGTGAGACCGTCGTGCTCAACGCCGCAATGTACGAGGGCGACGCCGTCATCACCATTACCGACCACGGTATCGGTATGTCGCCCGAGGTCATGAGGAAGGCGTTCGAGCCGTTCTTCATGGCGGACAAGTCGCGCAGCAGAAAGGCGGGCGGTGCGGGTCTCGGACTTGCGCTGTGCCAAAAGATAGCCAGTCTGCACTCCGCGAAGATAGAGATCGACAGCCACCCGAATGAGGGCACTACCGTATTTATCACCATACCCGGGGAGGAATGCCTGTGAAACACAATGCTATATTCGTAGTCCTGACCGCGCTCATACTCGCGCTCGGCTTCTACGGTGCGGACATAATCGGGCACTTCTTCCCGAGCGATACCGCCGAGGAGGCTGTCATTCCGCGCGACAGCTCGAACACGAACGCCATCTACCTCAAGGAGGAAAAACAGAAATTCAACCCCATGTCCATCGTCGCCAAGAGCTCGCAGTCTGTGTATATGAACGAGAACAGCGAGGTGCGCTCGCTGACTGCCGCGATGATAACCGCTATGGCTCGGCAGAATAAGGAGAGCTACATATTTCAGCCCGTGGGGAATGCACTTGACAAGTCGCTCAAATTCGACAAGAACGGCTACATTTACGTCGAGAAGTGGCAGTACCTCAACTCCGACAGCGAGACGCGCTGTCTCGACTGCATAGTGTGGACGAACGACCTGAGTATCGTCTATATCAGGTTCTACAGCGACGAAGTCGTCCAGCTCAGCGGCTCAGAGATGAACGCGGGGCTCGACAGGCTCGACAGGTTCTCCTCGCAGTTCTACCCGTACGAGTCCGACTCCTACTACACGCTCCAGCAGATAAAGGACGAGCAGATACAGAGCTTCGGCTCTGTCAAAGACGACGCTCCGATGTGGGACGGCGACCTGACAGATATGGTACATATCGGCGAACAGTGGAGTGCGATCGACATTATCCCCTACGTTACAAGAAAGTATGAAGCCTACAACGACGCCGCGCGCGAAAGACTCGGCTCGCCCGATAATCCCCTTGTCGGTTACTGGATGTCTCAGCTGTCATTCTGCGATATCATAACCAGCCACAGCACCTACGTCGTAGGCGCTTCCAAGGTGACCGACCTGTTCATGAGTCAGTTAGGCATCTGGGTCAAGCCGTCGTACTCGGCTAAGGACGGTATCATCTATCAGACCATGAACCTGAGCGGGCATGAGCTGACCGTCATCTACAACGTCCGCGACGATGTGATAGAGGGCTACTTCTACCCCGACAGCGCCGAGATACCGTACTATAACGAATACTTCGAGGAATCATACGGCTGATAATGTGACGCGGGACGTCCCCACTGCAATATGGGTATTGACATTTTTCGTGGAAACTGATATAATAGTAGCCGACAGTTCGTTTGCGCCATCCTGTCGTTAAACAAAACCACGGGCTTTCCATATCGCTTCTGCGCGCTTTGCCGCGCTTATCATGATGTTCGGATACGCCTGCATTCCTGTAGGCGTATTTTTTATTGGAGGTCGGAATATGTACAGATTGAAAACGTCAGCCGCTTTCGACAGCGCTCACTTCCTCGCGGGCTATAACGGCAAGTGCGCCAATATCCACGGTCACCGCTGGACGCTCGAGGTCGAGGTCGGGAGCGCGGAGCTCATAGACTCTGGCGAGAAGCGCGGCATGATAATCGACTTCGGCGACCTCAAGAAAGCCGTCCGCGCACTCGCCGACGACTTCGACCACGCACTCATTTACGAGGAGGGCTCGCTGAAAGCCGCTACCGTAGCCGCTCTGAACGAGGAGAGCTTCCGCCTTATCGCGGTGCCCTTCCGCCCGACTGCCGAGAACTTCGCGCGCTTCTTCTGCGAGAGGCTCGCGGCACAGGGGCTCCCCGTCAGCTCCGTGACCGTGTATGAGACTCCCGAAAACTGCGCAGTATATGAGGTGGAGAGATGAGCGTGTTCCCCGTAGCTGAAAAGTTCGTCAGCATAAACGGCGAGAGCGTCCGCGCGGGCGAGCCTGCCGTGTTTATCCGCTTCAGAGGGTGCAATCTCGGGTGCGGGTACTGCGATACCAAGTGGGCGAATACGCCAGACTGTCCCGCCGAGATGATGACGGCGGAGGAGCTTGCGGAGTACGTCCGCGGGACGGGTATCACCGACGTGACCCTCACGGGCGGCGAGCCGCTCCTGCGAGAGGGCATATACGAGCTCATCGAGCGGCTGATGAAAAACGGTCACCGCGTCGAGATTGAGACGAACGGGAGCATTTCCGTCGCCGAGCTCGACAGCAAGCCCTGCCGACCCGCGTTCACGCTCGATTATAAGCTCCCGTCGAGCGGCATGGAGAGCGCTATGCTCACCGAGAATTATCGGTATCTGAAAAAATGCGACGCGGTGAAGTTCGTCTCGGGCACCGAAGCCGACCTCGAAAAAGCCGCGGAAATTATAGAAAAATTCGCCCTCACCGAAAAGTGCGGGGTGTACATAAGTCCCGTCTTCGGAGGTATCGACCCGAAGCGGATAGTCGAGTTCATGCTGGAGCGGAAGCTCAACGGCGTAAGGCTCCAGCTGCAGCTCCACAAATACATCTGGGACCCCGAAAAGAGAGGCGTTTGAAATGGATAGGGAAAAGATAGAATATCACGTTCGCGGACTGCTCGAGGCTATCGGCGAGGACCCCGACCGCGAGGGCATAAAGGAGACTCCCGCGCGCGTGGCGGGTATGCTCGAGGAAATGCTTGAGGGCATACAGTACAGCAACCACGACATCGCGGAGATGTTCGGCAAGACCTTCGCCGCCGAGGACAACGGCGCGTCCGAAGCCGTCGTGATGAAGGACATCACCGTTTTCAGCTACTGCGAGCACCACTTCGCGCTCATGTACGATATGTACGTGAACGTCGCGTATATCCCGCGCGGGAAAGTGCTCGGGCTCAGCAAGATAGCGCGTATCTGCGATATGGCGGCGAAGCGCCTTCAATTGCAGGAGAGGCTCGGGCGCGACATCGCCGAGATAATCTCCGAGGCGGCGGGGACTCCCGACGTCGGCGTGAAGATAGTCGGCTCGCACAGCTGCATGACTGCGCGAGGCATACGCAATCCCTCCGCACGCACCGAGACACGCACCTACACGGGCGAGTTCAAGTCGCGCAGGGATTTGCAGGAGCTGCTGGATTGACGAGCCATGCGTAGCGGCGTTCCCTGCTAACATAAATCGAAATTTGCCGCCGAGTGGGCGGCGGCGCGGACACCGCGCAAATTCTGATTTATACGAATAGGTATGGTTCGCGGGAACAGGCTGCCGCTGCATAAAAAGTAAGCGAGCTTGCGAGCGACAGCGCGAATCGGCGGCGCGGACACCGCGCAAATTCTGATTTATATGAGTATGGACATTCACCAACGCAACATCGGAGCGCCGAGGGCGACGTTCCCTACAACAGGAGAAATAACATGAAAGCACTCGTTCTTTTCAGCGGAGGCGTGGACAGCTCCACCTGCCTCGGTATCGCTGTCGACAAATACGGAGCCGAAAACGTGCTCGCGCTGTCCATCTACTACGGGCAGAAGCACGACAAGGAAATGCGGGCTGCCGAGCGCACCGCCGCGCACTACGGCGTCGAGCTCCGCACGCTCGACCTCGCGCTCATATTCGCGGACTCCGACTGCACTCTCCTCTCGGGCAACGGCGATATCCCGCAGGAGAGCTACGCCGACCAGCTCGCAAAAACAGGCGGCAAGCCCGTCTCGACCTATGTGCCGTTCAGGAACGGGCTGTTTCTCTCGTCGGCGGCGAGCATTGCGCTCTCCAACGGCTGCGATGTCATCTACTACGGCGCCCACTCCGACGACGCCGCTGGCAACGCCTACCCCGACTGCTCCGACGAGTTCAACGAGGCGATGAACCGCGCCATCTTCCTCGGCAGCGGGCAGCAGCTCCGCATAGAGGCGCCGTTCGTGAAGCTCACCAAAGCCGACGTCGTGAAGAAGGGCTTGGAGCTGAACGTGCCGTACGAGCTCACGTGGAGCTGCTACGAGGGCGGCGAGCGTCCGTGCGGCGTGTGCGGAACGTGCCGCGACAGGATAGCCGCTTTCGAGGCAAACGGCGTAACAGACCCGCTGTTGAAATAATGTGTAATTCGTAATGCATAATTATTTGCGTACGCGCAATGCGAGTCCCTACAAGCTGTTTCAGAAATTATTTGTAGGGGACGGCGTCCTCGACGTCCCAATTTATGATTAAGGAGAAAACCAATGACCGGCAGAACCGAAAACGAAAAGGGAGATATCACTCTCCTCGGCAATCAGAATACCAAATACTCGCAGGACTACTCCCCCGAGGTGCTCGAGACCTTCCCCAACAAGCACCCCGACCGCGACTACTTCGTCAAGTTCAACTGTCCCGAATTCACGAGCCTTTGCCCGATAACGGGTCAGCCCGACTTCGCGACGATATACATTTCCTACGTCCCCGCAGAGCGCATGGTCGAGAGCAAGTCGCTCAAGCTCTACCTTTTCAGCTTCCGCAACCACGGCGACTTCCACGAGGACTGCGTCAACATCATAATGAACGACCTCATAAAGCTCATGGAGCCGAAATACATCGAGGTATGGGGAAAATTCCTCCCGCGCGGAGGCATCTCCATCGACCCGTACTGCAACTACGGTCAGGCGGGCACGAAGTGGGAGGAGGTCGCGTGGGAGCGGCTCTCCAAGCACGATATGTTCCCCGAGGACGTCAACAACCGCTGACGCATACCCGCGCCGTGCCTGCACATACTAACCGCGGGAGGTGTGGCTATGGAATTCTTTGAAATGCCTGCGGGGCTGAGTATGGCGCTCGCCGCCGACCCCGAGGCTATGCACAAATTCGCAACGCTCACCGACAGGCAGAAGTGGGAGGTCGTCAGCGGCACCCACGCCGTCAGCTCGGGCAGCGAGATGAAGCAGTACGTGCGCAATATCGTGACTGCTTACTAAAACCCGAATATCCTGCGGCAGACTTTTTCAGCCGCAGGAAATACATATGAGGAGAAGAAAAATGGGAAATACCGCAACACCAAAGAAGAAGAAAGTCGGCAAGGTACTGCTGATGATACTGCTCGTCATCGCAGTGCTCATAGGCGCGCTCGCCGGCTTTATCGCGTACAATGCGAGCGAGAATATGAAGGTCATGAACCGCACCCTCGACTACGGTATGCATACCCTCAATAACGCCGCAAACGTAAACGAGCTCGATGCGGGCGAGTACAGCGAGATAAAAATGTACGGCGTGATGAAGTTCGACGTCAGGCAGTACGAGGTCGAGGAGCTCGGCAACCTCTCGGTGATGAAGGTGAATATGGGCTTCATGCAGATGGTCTCGTACATCATCACTCCCTACGAGAAGGATATGCCCATGCTCTCGATGGACTTCATGTACATACTCGGTAACCGCAAGGCGTATGCGGAATTCTACGATCTCACCGCCGACAAGGACGCTCCAGAGTACGCTGCGGTAATGGATAGTATACGCGAGTTTGAGAGCAGGTACTCCGACCTCGAGGACATCGCCACTGAGCCCGCATGGTACGACGACCTGCTCACGGTCGTGCTCCACAAGGCAGGCAAGAAGCAGGACGACGACAAGATACGCGAGATGTTCGCGGACGCGATAAGGACGTATATGGAGGAGGCTTCGGGACTCGAGCTGCTCGACGATGAGGCAGCTGCCGAAAAGCTCGATATCACGCAGGAGTACTGCGACGACCTCGTAGAAAAGGGCGGCGTCTCCACCGACGTGTTCAAGAAGCAGCTCGGTGAGGAAAAGACCAAGGACTTCTTCAACAAGGTGCTCTTCGGCACAGAGCTCTACAAATAAACGAAAACGCCATAACGAGGCTCCCACCTCTTATGGCGTTTTTTTAATTCCGAATCATAAAAAGTAACACGAAAATGATCATAAAATGATATACAAATGACACATCGGTGTGATATAATGTAGACAGTAAAGGAGCTCGTTACTATGAATATTCTGCTTATCGAAGACGACCTGCAAATCTGCGAGGTCACTGTGAAATATTTCGGCAACAAGGGCGCTCACATCACCGCTGTGCACAACGGTGCGGACGCTCTGCGCATCGCGGAGGAAGGCTTAGGCGGCTACTCGCTCGTGCTGCTCGACATCATGCTCCCCGAGGCTGACGGCTTCACGATATGCCGCGCTATCCGCAAGAAAAGCGATATCCCCGTCGTGTTCATCACGGCGCGCGGTCGCGAGGAGGATATCCTGCGCGGGTACGACCTTGGGTGCGACGATTACATCGTCAAGCCCTTCCTGCTGTCGGCACTGTACGCGAAATGCTCGGCTATGGTCAAGCGCACCGAGGGCGGCACGGATACAGTGCTCGTCTGCGGAGCTATACGCCTCGATACGCGCAAGCTCACCTGCTCCGTCAGCGGCGAGGAGGTCGAGCTCACGCCGAAGGGCTTCGCGATACTGCGCTACCTCATGGAGCATCAGGGCTGGAATGTCGACCGCGATACCCTGCTCGACCGCGTGTGGGGCAGCGACTACTTCGGCGCGGACAGAGTTGTCGATAACCACATAAAACGGCTCAGGAAAGCCCTCGGCAGCGCGGGAGCACAGATACACACCGCCGTCGGGAGGGGCTACAGGCTGACCGACAAGTAAAGGAGGCACAGCTATGAAAAGGTTCAGGAAAGCAAAACGTGAAAAGGCGTGGTGGGTGTTTACGAAATCGGCGGCGGTCGCGCTCGTACTCGCCTGCGTGTTCGCGATAGGATTTCAGACATTTTTATATAAAACGGTCACGTCACAGTGCAGAAACGAGATGGCGTACAATACGACAAGCCACCTCGAGAAAATCAGCGATATCGTATCAAAAAAAGAGACCGACGAGGATATATTCCGCGAGACAGATACCCGCCTCTCCATGTATACGCACTACGAAATATACCTTGAGCAGTTCGGACTGTTAGACCCGCAGTCTATGCACGCGATCCAGATAGGTCCGACGTACGGCAAGGGCTGTCACGCGGTATCGGCGCTCGTTGACAGCGATGGCAATATCGTCGCTTCAAATGAGCGAAAGCTCATCACATTGCTGCTGTTCGACAAGGACAAGGAGAATGACCCCGACCGCGGCTTCTACATCTGCGATGAAGAAAAGCTCGGAATGGGCGTGGTCGACAACTTATACGAGGACTATGCGGAGCTCAGCGGCGACAACGCGAAAAACATCTATGTGTCGCTCGAAGCGGACAGTATGTACATCAACAAAAAAGACCACACCTTCGTCCCGCACGAGGGCAGGTTCATCATTGAGACCTATAAGCCCAAGGGCTTCTTCAAAGGCGAAGAAAACGGACCGACATATATCACAGACAAAACAGAGATAAAAACCGAAACAAAAGAATTTGAGATAGATATCGACTCGCCCGACTTCGAGCTCACCGAGGTACATCAGGGCATAAGCAGCGAGAGTAACCCCCGCTATGCGCTGTTCAACTTCTGGGGCGCGGATAAAGAGGTGTTCGGAAGCTTTGAAAATGAATTCACCCACCCCGATGAGAGCTGGAGCTCGTACAGCTATCGCGGCAACAACGACGGAACGGCTGTATTTGGCGATAACGTATCTCTCACCATCAACAAGGAGCGGTATACCCTGATGACGCGCTACATCGTCAATTACATGGAGCCCTCCCTTGTGAGGTACTACTGGACATATACTATTCTCGTCGCGGCTCTGCTGCTCATCATCGCTCTGCTGTACGCATGGCGCAGATGCGTCAGAAACAAGGCTGAATACGCGATGGAGGACTACCAGCGCGACCTCACCAACACCCTCGCCCACGACATCAAGACCCCGCTCACCGCGATAGGCGGCTACGCCGAGAATATCCTCGACGGCGGGCTCTCCGAGGACGAGGAGCAGAAGTACCTGCGCTCGATACTCGATAACGTCGCGTTCACCGATTCGATGGTCAGCCGCACCCTCCGGCTCAACACCATGAGCGAGCAGAGACTGACGCGCGAGAAGGTCAATGCCGCGGAGCTCGTTGAGTCCGCGATGAAGAAGTACGAGGTGCTGCTCGAGGAGAAGAACATCACGTTCACGCTGAAGGGCTCCGCGGAGGTAAAGGCGAACCGCGCTTCCCTCGTCACCATCATCGAGAACCTCGTATCCAACGCCGTGAAGTACACCTCCGAGAACGGCACCATAAGGGCTGACCTCGACAGAAAGCGGCTCGTGCTGACGAACACTGTCGCGTCAAAGGTCGACGTGAAGGAGCTCAAGCAGCCCTTCGTGCGCGGCGACGCCTCGAGGAGCAACGTTCAGGGAAGCGGGCTCGGGCTCTCGTTAGCCGAGCGCGCCGCACAGCTCAGCGGCATGGCGGTGAAGCTCTCGTGCTCCGACAGCGAGTTCCGCTCAGAGCTCAGATTCTGACATACACACTTCTCCTATAAATATGAGAAAGACCCCCGAGCAGCCTGCTCGGGGATTTTTCTGCTTGCATGATATGGTGTTATATGGTAAAATGGTAGAGGTTGAGTCGGCAGCAGAAAGCCTGCCGACAGCCGCAAAAAATCTTTTTGGAAATTTTTGAAAATTTCTTGTAACGTTTCCGTACTTAGTCCGTCTAACCGACAGAAGCCAAGGAAGGAGGTGCGATGATTGGACAACAAGACTGCCGAAAAGCTGTACGAGACCTGCTATATGCAGGTGTATTCCTTCGTGATGACCCTCGCAAAGGACAGCCACAAAGCTCAGGAAATTACTCAGGAGACCTTCTTCAAGGCAATGACTGCCAAGCAGACCTTCCGCGGCGAATCCGAGTGCCTGTCGTGGCTTTGTGCTATCGCCAAAAACGTCTTTATCGACGAGACGCGCAGGTCGTCACGGCTTCAGGACGAGCCTGACGAGCCCCTCGCAGACAGCGCCACCGATATCGAGCAGAGCATTACCGATTCTGAGACGTCTTTCAGGATCCATATGCTCCTGCACGAAATGGAAGAGCCGTACAAGGAAGTCTTTGAGCTGCGTGTTTTCGGAGAGCTCTCCTTCGCTCAGATAGGAGCTATCTTCCAAAAGACCGAAACATGGGCAAGAGTCACCTATCACCGCGCCAGATTAAAGCTCAAGGAAAGGATGGATAAAAATGAAATATAACTGCGATATGATAAGCGACCTCTTGCCGCTGTATATCGACAAGGCGTGCAGCAAGTCGAGTGCGGAAGCCGTCGAGCAGCACCTCAGCGAGTGCCCTGCCTGCGCGGGAGTGCTCGAGGATATGAGGAAGTGCGACACCACCATCGACAAGGCCATCGCCAAGGAGCGCACGGAGGTCATCTCCAAGCAGGCGAAGTTCTTCAAGCGCCGCACCGCCATCGCGGGCAGTATCATCGGAGCAATATTCGCGATACCGATACTCGTCTGCCTCATCGTCAACATCGCAGCAGGCGCGGGACTGACGTGGTTCTTCATCGTGCTCGCGGCGATGCTGATACCCGCCTCGCTGATAGTCGTACCGCTTATGGTGCCCGAAAACAGGTTCCTGTGGGCGGTCGGCTCATTCACCGCGAGCCTGCTCCTGCTGTTTGCGGTGTGCAGTATCTACTCGCACGGAAGCTGGTTCTTCATCGCGTCGTCAGCTGTGCTGTTCGGGCTGTCGATACCGCTCATGCCGTTCGTCGTCAACTGCAAGCCCGTCGCGAAGCTCCTCGGCAATAACAAGGCGCTCGTCGTCGTGGGGACATACACGCTGACGTACGCTCTTATGATGACCTGTATCGGCGTAAAGGTGGGTACGCTGTCGTACTTCCGAGCCGCGCTGGCATACTCGCTGCCGTTCCTGCTGTTTATGTGGGCGATGTTCGCGCTGATACGCTATCCCAAGTGGAACGGGCTGCTGAAAGCGGCTTCGTGCATACTTGCGGCTTCGCTGATATTCTTCTTCAACGACACCATCGTGTACCTGCTGCTCGGCAGCGGACTGCACTTCCCCGCATTTGATACCTCGCTCACGACCACGGACAGCCTCAACAGCGTGATATGCTGGAGCGTGCTCGTGCTCGGAGCCCTCACAGCCGCGGTATTCGCGGTATTCGGATTCATCAGACTTGCCAAAAAGGATAAAAAGGAGACTTCAAAATGAAAATTACTGCTAAGCTATTAACTGTTCTTATGACCGCCGTTATGATATTCAGCCTCACAGGCTGCGTTATGAGCGGAAACATCTACGACCACGGCAGCGAGTACACCGCGGGCGACTTCGAGACCACAAGCGAGATAACCACCCTCGACATCGACTGGAGCTCGGGCAGCGTGAACGTCTCATACCACGACAAGGACACAGTTTCCGTCACCGAGACCTGCACCGCCGAGCTCACCGACGCGCAGAAGGTGCACACGTGGCTCGACGGCAAGACGCTGCATATCCGCTTCTGCAAATCGGGCGAGAGCTTTGAGCTCAACAACGCCGAGAAGAAGCTCGAGGTGAAGCTCCCAAGGACTGCCGAGCTCGAGAAGCTCATCTATGACGGCTCGTCGGCAGGCGCTTCCTTCGAGGGTATCACCGCCACCGATTTCAGCGTGGATACGTCGTCGGGAGCCGTTCAGCTCAGCGGCTGCTCCGCGGATACGTTCAAGCTCGATTCCTCCTCGGGCAATATCTACCTCGAGCAGGCGGGCGAGTCCGAGCTGATAACGGCGGACGCTTCCTCGGGCAATATCAATATCTCCGCCGAGACCGTAAAGGAGCTGAGAGCTGATTCCTCATCGGGCAAAATGAAGCTCGACATCGCTTCCGCTGACAAGATATCCACCGACTCATCGAGCGGCGATGTTGAGCTCCGACTCGCCGCGATGCCCTCCGAGATAGATATGGACGCTTCCTCGGGAGATATCCGCATCTATATGCCCAAGGACGCGGGCTTCACGGCTGAAGTCGAGACCTCGTCGGGCAGCTTCGATTCCGATATTGCGCTGACAAAGCAGGGCGACACCTACGTCAGGGGCTCGGGCGAGTGCAAGCTCAGCATTGACACCTCGTCGGGCGACGTTACAATAAAAACCGCAGAATAAGCTCACAGCAGCCGTAATACCCGTTTGGCTGTAATACGCGGATTTATTGAGGAGGAGCCCTTTGAAAACGGCTCCTTCTCAAGCTCCTCTTCTAAAACCTCCAACTTAAATTTTTGCCCCATAGGGTGCTCCAAAAACGAAAGAACTTGCGCTTTATAGTTCTATCGGGAGTACCCTATGGGGCAAAAATTTGGGCTA
>JAUMVH010000270.1 GCA_030530245.1 Ruminococcus sp. | reverse complement strand
TCCGCAAACTTGACTGAGGTGACGCCATGAGTAAAAAAAGAGCCGTCCGCCGGACGATATGCTTTGCAGCGCTTGCAGTGCTCGCGGCAGCCTTTGCCGTGCTCGAGCTTGTCAGCGGCAGCACAAATATCGCAGTCCGCGACGTTTTCGCGGTGCTCGCGGGCAGAGACCGCGACAGTGCCGCGCACAAGATAATCGCAGACATTCGCCTCCCCCGCACCGTCGCCGCCGCGCTTCTCGGCGGAGCGCTGTCCGTTTCGGGCTTCCTGCTGCAAAGCTTCTTCAACAACCCGATAGCGGGTCCGTACGTTCTCGGCATATCGTCGGGCGCGAAGCTGACCGTCGCTCTCGCGATGATGCTCACGCTGCAAAGCGGCATACTGCTGAATTCAGCGGCAATGGTGGGAGCGGCATTCGCGGGCTCGCTGCTCTCGATGGGAGCGATACTTCTGCTCGCGGGCAGGGTCAGGAATATGGCGCAGCTCATCATCGCGGGCGTGATGATAGGCTACATCTGCTCGGCAGTCACCGAGCTCGCCGTCACCTTCGCAGACGACGCCAACATTGTCAACCTACACAACTGGTCGATGGGCAGCTTTTCGGGCATCAGCATGGACAATGTAAAGGTCATCGCAGTCATCGTGCTTGCCGGAGTCACGGCGGCGTTCCTGCTCTCGAAGCCGATGAGCGCGTATCAGCTCGGCGAGAGCTACGCCAAGAATATGGGCGTGGACCTGAAGCTGTTCAGGCTCGCGCTGATACTGCTTTCAAGTATACTTTCCGCCTGTGTTACGGCATTTGCGGGACCCGTATCCTTCGTGGGAGTCGCCGTCCCGCACCTCATGAAGAGCATTTTCGGCACGGCAAAGCCCATAGTCATTATCCCCGCCTCGTTCGTTGGCGGAGCGGTGTTCTGCCTTGTCTGCGACCTTATCGCGCGTATGCTTTTCGCTCCCGTGGAGCTGAGCATAAGCACTGTTACAGCCGTTTTCGGCGCGCCTGTTGTCATTGCCGCGATGCTCAGCCGCGGGCAGAAAAGAGGTGTCTGAATGGAAAGTGTTATTCTCGGTTCAAAGGGACTCTCTGTCGGCTACGGCAAAAAAGTCATCGTGAGCGGGCTTGATATCGAAGTGAGCGCGGGAGAGGTGCTCACGCTGATAGGTCCGAACGGCGCGGGCAAATCGACCGTGCTGAGGAGCATATCCGCGCAGCTCCCACCACTTGCGGGAGCAGTCTTCATCAACGGCAGCGACATCGCAGCCATGAGTCTGCACGACATCGCGCGGACGCTCTCCGTCTGCTTCACCGACAGGATAGCGGCAGAAAAAATGACCTGCGAGGACGTCGTCTCGACAGGTCGATATCCTTATACGGGCAGGCTCGGGCTGCTCTCCCCCGACGACAGAAAAATCGTCCGCGAGGCGATGGAGCTGACGGGTATCGCTCACCTCTGCGACACCGATATCCGCTTCATCAGCGACGGTCAGCGGCAGACTGTAATGCTCGCGCGGGCTATTGCACAGCAGCCGCAGGTCCTCATTCTCGACGAGCCCACCTCTTTTCTCGACATCAACAACAAGCTCCGCCTGCTCACCACGCTGAGGGAGCTCGCGAGGAGCCGCAATATCGCGGTCGTGCAGACGCTCCATGAGCTCGACCTTGCACAGCGCTTCTCCGACAAGATACTCTGCATCAAAGACGGCAGAGCGGACAGGCTCGGCACTCCCGAGGAGGTCTTCAGCGGGAGCTACATCAGCGAGCTCTACGGTATCACGAGCGGCACATTTGAGCCGATGTTCGGTACTGCGGAGGCTCTGCGTCCGCAGGGCGAGCCGCAGGTCTTCGTCATAGGCGGAGGCGGGAGCGGAATTGATACATACCGCCGCTTGCAGCGTCAGGGAATAGCATTTGCCGCAGGTGTAATACACGAAAACGACATTGAATACCCCGTTGCAGAAAGCCTTGCGACAGCGCTTATCACAGAAAAGGCATTTGAGCCGATAAGCGATGAAAGCGTGCAGAGAGCACTTGCGATAATGGAAAGGTGTGCTGAGGTGATATGCTGCCGCGAGAGCTTCGGTACGATGAATGCAGGAAACAAACGATTGTTTGAAGCGTATAAATCGCACATGAAAAGTGGATAGATAGGGTATCGGCTGCGGCGATATTATTTAAGGCAACACCGCACAAAGCCCGCCTGACGGCTTTGCGCTGAATCTGCTTGCA
>JAUMVH010000057.1 GCA_030530245.1 Ruminococcus sp. | reverse complement strand
ACGTCAAATTCGTCCATGAACGCCGCCTCGTCCGCGGCTGTGAGTCCGTCATACGTGACCCTCACCTTCGTCGGAGGCTTCTCGCCGTAGGTCATCGCGCCGCTCTCAGCAGTCACCTTCAGCGGCTTCTTCTTAACTGTGAGCGTGCCGTTTTTCACGGTAACGGTGTAGTCCGAGGTGTCGGGGAGGACTCCGCCGAGCTCGTACTCGCCTGCCGCCGCGCCGTCGGTGTAAGCAGTCGAAGCCGCGACCTCCTCGGGGAAGAGCTCCTTGTCGGCGTCTGCGAGTCCCGTATATCTGACCTTGACCTTGCCCGAGAAATCCTCGCCGTAGGTGATATCCGCGTCCTCAAACTCGGCTGTGAGCTCGGCAGGTACGATATACACGGGCACCTCGAGCGTCTGCGCGGTATAATTCTTTGATTCGGACTGCTCTACCACTGCCTTGTACTCTCCGCAGTGTATCGGAGCCTCGGTCAGTTCGGTGTAGGTGCCGTCGTTCTCCTTGCGGTACCACTTATAGCTCCGCACCGCGTCGGCGTCCACATTGTTGGTGAAAAGATAGCTATTGCCCCAGTCTGTAGCGGGCTCGCCGCGGTAATGAAGCCTTACGAAGCTCTCCGCGCCGTTGATGGTAAGAAAGGGCGTGCGCTTCGTCACGGTGAGGGTGCCGAGCTCGTATCTGAACGTCCTGTCTGAGTAGAGCGACTCGTCAAAATCAACGGTTATGGGGTATGTGCCGACGTCCGTGGGAGAGTATACGGTGTCGCCGTAGCACGTCACCTTGACCGCATTCTTTATCGCTTCCCTGTCGGCGTCGCTGAGGTCGCCGCTGACCTGTATATCAAAGTAAGCGGGCTCCTTGTATATGACCGTCGCGTCGGGGACGGTTATCGTTATCGCCGTGTCAGTGACCTTGAAGCTCACGGGCGCGGAGACGAGCTCCTCGTATTCGGCAGTGCCCGCGACCTTCGCGATGACATAGTAGCTTCCCGCCGCAGTCGGAGCTCCCGCAAGGAGAGTATCGTCAGCGGCGCTGTAGTACGAGAATACGGGCTCGCCGTACTTCGCCGCCGCAGTCGGGACTGACGGCGTTTCGCCGACCTTCCAGTCGGCTATTTTCAGCGGAGAAGTCCATGTGTTCTCCTTGACCGTGGGAGCTCCCGCCTCCGCGATGACCTTCGCCTCAAGCGTGCTGAGGTCGAGCGGGTAATGGTCCACGGGAGTCTCGAGCACCTCATTGAGGTTTCGGCGCTTCGGGTCAAGACCGTACCACAGCTTCCCGCCCTTGCTGTAGAGGCTGTATATGCGCACGGAAGCCTCCTCGGCGGAGGTTATGCGGTGGAGCTCGATGTATTTGCCGTTGTGGTAGGAGTATACCGCCTTCGGAGTCGAAAAATAGAGGATATCGTTCACTACCACGGGGATATTGTAGCTGTCGCCCCATACGTAGCCGTCCTTGCCAGGGACGTCCCACTCGGAGAGGGCATAGTCGAGGTTTTCGGTGAGGGGCGAGCTTGCGGCTTTGTGCGTCGCTCCGTCGTAGTCGTAGAGCGTGAACTGCACGTCTACGCCCGTGCCCGTCAGCGCGAGCCACTTGTTCTGATAGCGCTGTATCGGCTTTTCCGTACCGCGCCAGAACGCGTCGGAAAATGTCGCGGGGACAGCGGCGCTGTAGACGTCATTCTTGAAGCTGTCCACCCAGTCTGCCGAATCGTGAGGAGTATGCGAATTCACGAGCTCGTCGCCTGTCACGAGGAAATTGTAGTGCTCGACGTAGCCCTTGTAGCCGTAGTTCAGGTCGTCCCACGTGACGTCGACGTAGTACCAGTCGCCGTCTGCCATTACGGCATTCCATGCGTGCCCGAGCGACTTGCTCGTGACAAGCTTCGTATGTACGCCGACCTTGTTGAGGAGCATGGAGTACAGATTCGCGTAGCCCTCGCATACAGCCATGCCGTTCGCGAGCATACCGTACGCGGAATACTGCTCGCCGTTCGGACGCTCGACCTGTCCGTAGTACGAGGGGTAGTCATAGTCGAAATTCGAGGCGATGTACTCGTGGAAGTAGAGCGCCTTTTCCTCGTCTGACCAGCTCGGCTTGACGGGAGCGGCGATCTCGTCGAGCATTGCCTTGTACTCGGCATATTTCGCCTCGTACTCGCTGTCGTCGAAACGGTAGTTTATAAGTATGGAATCGCTCATCGGGCTCCACGTGACGCCCACGTCCTTCGCTCCGATACCGACTTCGGTGCCGCACAGGATATAGCGGTATATCGCGATGAAATAGTCCTTGTTCTCCATTGTCATATCGAGTCCGCTGTCGCCGTAGAAGACCGCCTCCTGATGATTCGCTATCGCGAGGTAGGTCGCCTCCGCAGCCTTTGCGCTCTCCTCGGCGGTAAGTGTCCCAACAGCTCCGATGTACGAAAAATCGGGGACTTCGGGCAGGTCGGCGGCACTCGCCGCTGCGGGCGTCAGCGGGAGCTCCATCGCGGCAAGGCAGACCGAAACGGCTGCCGCAGTCCATTTTTTCAGCTTTCTTGTCAGTTTCATTTATTTCACCCTTTCAGTGCACGGAAAAACATGGCAATTTCACCATAAATCCGTCCCGATATAAAAACCTAATTGTATCATAACACAATTATATAGCAACCGTCAATATGCATACTGCATTAATATTTGATGCAGTATATGGTGAATATCACAAATTACAGGGTTTTTCCGCCTTTTTCGCTCATTCGCCACTAAATATTGTGGTTTGTCAAAAAATAAATAAAGTACATTTTCTCCACCATTTTAGCAATTTTTGGGTTGCAGGATATCAAAAATGGATATATAATTTATGGTGAGGTATTGTGGGATAAAAATAGGCATTTATTCTCCCGCAGGATCGAAAAATTACACAAGGAGTTGATTCATTATGAAGCTGAAAAGAACCGTTTCTGCCGCAGTTTCGGCAGTCATGTTCGTTACCTCTTCAGTCGTGGCCGCACCTGTTTTCGCGGCTGACTCGGGCGAGATGCGCAGTATGTCGACGCTCGAGATAGTTGAGGACATGGGCATCGGTATCAACCTCGGCAACACGATGGAAGCCGCAGGCGACTGGATAAACGAGAACGGCAACGCTTCCGTCACAGACTACGAAACAGCATGGGGAAGCCCCGTCATCACCAAGAAGATGATACAGGGCTACGCCGATGAGGGCTTCGGCGTGCTGAGAATACCCGTGGCATGGTCGAACCGTATGAAGAACGACGGCACCTACACCATCGACGCCGACCTTATGAAGAGAGTCACTCAGATCGTCGACTGGACCCTCGAAACAGGTATGTACGCCATCGTCAATATCCACTGGGACAGCGGCTGGATGGAGAAGCTCCCCGAGAATGAGGACGAGTGCATGAAGCGCTACGAGCATATGTGGGAGCAGATAAGCGATAACTTCAAGGACTACGGCGACCACCTAATGTTCGAGGCTCAGAACGAAGAGCTCGGCTGGAACGACATCTGGAACCAGTATTCGGGCTCGGGCGACAAGGAGAAATCCTACGGGCTCGTGAACAAGGTGAACAAGAAGTTCATCGACACCGTAAGAGCGAGCGGCTCGAACAACTCGTACCGCCACCTGCTCATTTCGGGCTATAACACCGACCTCAACCTCACCTGCGACCCCCTGTTCGAGATACCCTACGACCCCGTTAACAGGCTCGCGGTATCGGTACACTACTATATTCCCTCCACGTTTGCTATCCTTGAGGAGGACGCAAGCTGGGGCAAGGCTTCATCTACATGGGGCACAAACGCTGAAAAGCAGGAGCTCGAGAAAAACCTCGACCTCGTCAAGACTACATTCTACGACAAGGGCATACCCGTCATCATCGGCGAGTACGGCTGCCCCACCAAGAACAAGGACGCAGGCTCCGTCCGCGATTACCTCACGAGCGTTTGCCGCGAGGCGTGCGAGCGCAACCTCTGCCCCGTTCTCTGGGATACTCCCGTAGACAGCCACTACGACCGCAGCACCTGTCAGCTCAAGGACAGGACGCTTCAGGCTAACTTCGCGAAGATAGTTGCCGACAACTTCTCCGCAGGCGGCGGCGATGACCCCGTTCCCTCGGGCGACGGCACTATCTACTTCAACGATAACTTCGAGTCGGGCGCTCAGGGCTGGACAGGTCGCGGCGCTGCAAGCGTCACCTCCTCTTCGGACAAGGCGTTCGAGGGCAGCAAGTCCATCTACGTTGACGGCAGGACCTCCGCTTGGAACGGCGGCGCCAAGGAGCTCGGCAGCGACTTCGTTGCAGGTCAGTCCTACAGCTTCAGCGCTAACGTGCTCTTCGAGAGCGGCAGCTCCGAGGATACGTTCTTCCTCAAGATACAGTACAAGGACGCGAGCGGTACTACCAGCTATGACGGTATCGCAGAGGCTACCACGATGAAGGGCACATGGGTACAGCTCTCCAATACGAACTACAAGATACCCGCTGGCGCTACCGACATCGTCCTCTACGTTGAGACCGAGGACAGCACCAACAGCTTCTACATCGACGACGTTACGGGCGCTTCCGCAGGCACCGTTATCAAGGGCTCGGGCGGAACAAAGCGCCTCGAGTACGGCGACCTCAACTACGACGGCAGCATCGATATGTTCGACGTTGTCCTCATGCGCAAGGCTGTACTCGGCACCCTCACCGACGAGATGGCTCTCAAGGCTGCCGATATCGACGGCGAGAACGACATACAGGTCAACGACCTCGTACTTGTATATGAATACGTTATGGGCAAGATAAGAACATTCCCCGATCGTCCCGAGCCTCCCAAGCCCGACAACAAGTGGGACGACTATGTTGAGACAGGTACTCCGCAGTATCAGGACTTCTACAAGAGCTCCATCAACAACATGGGCAACACCTACCGCCTCACCAAGAAGCTCGAAGCAGCTGAGAGCGGCAAGGGCCTCACTCTCGCTTACATCGGCGGCTCTATCACCGAGGGCAAGAACTACAGCACACCTTTCACAAACTACATCAAGAACACCTTCGCTAAGGGCAGCTTCAAGGAGATAAACGCAGGTCTCTCGGGCACATCGTCCGTTGTTGGTCTCGTTCGTGCCGAAAGCGAGGTTTGCAGCCAGAATCCCGACATCGTGGTTATCGAGTTCTCAGTTAACGACCACGAGGGCGAGGCTTACAAGAAGTCATTCGAGAGTATGATAAAGAAGTTCCTCGAGCTTCCCAGCGAGCCCGCTGTTATCGTACTCATCACACGCTCCAAGGGCGGCTACTCCAGCCAGAAGCAGATGGAAGCTTCGGGCAAGGCGTTCGATGTTCCGATAATCAGCATGGACAACGCCCTCACAAAGGCGTTCAACAGCGGCTTCCTCAAGGCTGACGACTACTTCGCTGACGAGTACCACCCGCACGCTAAGGGCGGTCAGCTCGTGGCAGACTGCATGGCTTACTATGTTCGTCAGGCTATGAGAACAGAGAACCGCTCCGATTCCTACACTATCCCGAATAAGTCCGCATACGGCTCAGAGTACTGGACCTGCTACAACGCAGACCCGACCAAGGACCTCCAGAACTTCAGCGCAGGCTCGTTCAACAGAGGCACAGGCTACGGCAAGCTCCCCTACGGCTATACCTCGAACGGCGGCAGTCCGATGACCTTCAAGACGACAGGTAAGGGACTCATCATCGTATTCAAGGCTAACTCGAGCAATATGGGCAGCGTTGACGTCACAGTAAACGGCAAGACCACCAAGGTAAACGGCATCAAGCAGTATACATGGGGCGGTCCTGACGCAGAAGTCGGCTACTATCAGGAAACAAGCGGCGACCTCAGCGTTACTATCACGCCTAACGGAAGCTTCACTATCTGGGGCATAGGCGTTATCAAGTAAAATATCACGGCATATAAAAATACCTCCCGTATGGGAGGTATTTTTTTGCGCTATTTTGCGTTATTTCGTCTCGGCGGGAGTTTCCTCCGCGGGCTTTTCGGGGAGTGCCTCGAAGTAGTAGCCGTGCGCCTTCGCGAATGACGCGGTGTAGGTGTCGGCATATCCGTAGAATGCCGAGAGGTCGGCGCAGTCCGCGAACGCGAGGTCGCTTATGCTCTCGATACCGCTGCCAGTTACTACCGTTTTCAGCGAGGTGCAGCCCGTGAACGCTCCGACGTCAATGCTCGTGAGAGCGTCGGGGAGCTCGAGCTTTTCGAGTCCCGAGCACTTGTAGAACGCACCCGCGCATATCTCCTTCACGCCCGCGGGAACTGTCACCGATGTGACCTCACCGTGGTATGCGAAGGCGTCCTCGCCGATGTGCTTTACGCTGTCGGGGAGCGTTACCTCCTCCGCAGAGCCGTTGTACTTGCAGAGGATACCGTCGCCGACTATCGCAAATTCACCCTTGAGGTTCGACGCCTCAAAGCGTGAGCCGTAGAAAGCCTTGCTGCCTATCTTCTCGACGGAAGCGGGTATGCTCATATCTCTCGCGGACGAGTTCATGAACGCGCCGCTCTGTATCTCCTTCAGGCAATTCGGGAGATGTACGTCCTCGAGGTCGCCGACGTTCTTGAACGCGTTCTTGCCGATGACCGTGACAGGCTTGCCCGCAATCTGCGCGGGGACTGTGACGTACCAGTACTTGTGAGTCCACTTTGTGATGACGATGTGGTCGTCCTCCTCCGCGTACTCGACGCCGCCCGTGGGCAGGTACGCAAAGCCGTTATTTACCGCATATGTTGCCGTATCCGAGCTTATCCAGCCGCGTATCTTCATATCGGGCGTGCGCTCGTAGGTCTTCTCGCCTGCCTCGTTCGTTACGGTGTTCCAGCCGACCTGACGACTAAAGCCGTCGTTTGAGTAGTAGTATATGTTCTCGAGGGTGATATCCTTGAGTGCGGGGCAGTCGAGGAAGGCTCCGTCATAGATGTTGAGCTGACCGTTTGAAGCCGATGCATCGAAGCTTGCGAGCTTCGAGCAGCCCGCGAATGCGTACTTGCCGATGTCGCGTCTGCTGCCCGCTCCGAGCTTGACAGCCGCGAGCGAGGTGCAGCCATTGAACGCGTACTCGCCTATGCTGCCCGTCTTATCAGAGAAGACGACCTCTTTAAGTCCCGTGCAGCCCGAGAACGCGCTCGCGGGGATATTGAAGCCGTTTTCCGCAGTCGTGAAGTCTATCTTTGCAAGCGCCGTGCAGCCGCTGAACGCGCCTGCGCCGAGCTCCTGCAGGGTCGTGGGAACTGCGAATGCCGTGAGCGACTTGCAGCCGCTGAACGCCTTCGCGCCTATCTTTGTTATGGTATCGGAGTGTGCTGCCGTTTTGAGTGCGGAGCAGCCCTCGAAGCAGCTCTCGGGAAGCACCGTCACCGCCGCGGGAAGCGTCACAGATTCGAGCTTTGTGCAGTTGATGAACGCGCCCTTCTCGATAGTCGTCACGGACTCGGGAATGACCACGCTCTTCATCGCGGCGTTCTTGAACGCATACGCCTGTATCTTCGTGACGGGGAGGTCCTCGATAGTCGCGGGAATGGTTATCTTCTCAGCCTTGGGGTCGCAGTCGGTGATGACCACGCTCTCGCCGCTGACGATGTAGCCGACGCTCATCTTGCTGTAATCCTTCGTGCCGTACTGCTCGAACGGGATATTGTTCGCGTTCGCGTAGTCCTCGGCGATGGAGTTGTAGTAGCCCTTTATCGTGAAGCCCTCGATGAGTCCCTCAGCACCGTAGCCGAGCGACTTCTCGCCGATGGACGATACGTTGTTGAGAACTACCGCCGTCTTCATGCCCGTACAGCCGATGAACGCGTTCTCGGCGATGGTCTTGACGCTGTTCTGTATCGTTATCGACTCGAGAGCCGTGCAGTTACGGAATGCGAGCTTGTTTATCGCGCTGAGCGCTTTCGGGAGCTTCACCTCCTTCAGCGACGTACAGCCGTCAAAGTATCCCTCGGGGAGGACGGTGATATTGTCCGAAAGTGTGACGCTCGCGAGCGATATACAGCCGCTGAACGTGTACGTGGACACGCTCTTTACCGTCGGCGGCAGAACAGCACTCGTGAGTGCCGTACAGCCCATGAATATGTCGTAATCCATATCCGTTACGCCCTCGGGGACGGTTATCGTCTTGAGCGAGGTGCAGTCGCGGAATACAGACCTGCCGAACGCGGTGAGCGCGGGCTCCTTTGCAAATGTGACCGCCTCAAGCGACGTACAGCCGCGGAAGCAGTTCTCGGGGAGGAGCGTGAGTGCCGCGGGGATATTCGCCGACACGAGCGCGGTGCAGTTGTAGAATGTGCTGTAGTCCATCTTCTCTATCGAATCGGGAAGAGCTATCTTTTCAAGCGCACTGCAGCCTGCGAACGCCTCATAGCCGACAGAGGTAATGCTCGCGGGGAGCGTTATGCCCTTCATCGCGATACAGTTCGCGAACGCGCGGTTACCGATGGAAGCGGGCTTGCTCCCCTCGGCGAATGTCACAGCCGTGAGCTTGTCGCAGCCCTCGAACATATTGTTTGACACAGCCGTGAGCGAAGCGGGAAGCGTTATCTTCTCGAGCGCCTTGCAGTTGTAGAACTCCGCGCCGAGAAGCGTCTCGAGGTTCTTGGAGAGCGTCACGTCGGTGAGGGCGGTGCAGCCGTTGAAGCACTCGTAGCCCATGCTCGTCACGCTGTCGGGTATAACTATCTTTTCAAGCGAGGTGCAGCCCTCGAACATACCGTTGTGCTCGCCGTTATACCAACCGTAGTACCTGTTGGGGAGCGACGTCACCTTCTTGGAGATGGTGACATTTTTCAGCCCCGCGCAGAACTCGAACACCGCGCCGCCAAGCTCGGTGACCGAGTCGGGCATAGTGAAGTCTGTCAGCGCCGCGCAGCTTGCGAATGCGCCCTCGCCGATGGACTCGAGCCCGCTGCTGAGCTTGACCGACGCGAGCTTCGAGCAGCCGCCGAATGCCCACGAGTTTATCTTCGTGACGCCTGCGGGCACCTCTATGCCCGCGAGAGCGGTATCGCCGTAGAACGCAGAGCCGCCTATCTCGGTGACTCCCGTGGGAATGACTATCGCGCTGAGCGAGGTGCAGTCCCTGAACAGCTCGGGACGTATGACTGTGAGCCCCTTGGGGAGCTGGACGCTGCTGAGCGACTTACAGCTGTAGAACGCGGCATTGCCTATCTCGATGACGGACTCGGGGATAGTCACCTTTTCAAGTGCGGTACACTCGCGGAATGCGTTCTCCCCTATCTCGGTGACTCCCGAGGGGATAACGACCTCCTTGAGCCCCTTCATGCCCGCGTACATACCGCTGCTGATAACGGTCATTTTCGCGGGGAGAGTGAGCTTTTCGAGCCCCGTGCAGTTGTTGAAAATACGCTCGCCCGCTGTCTCGAGCGACTCGGGGAGAGCTATCTCCACTATCGCGGGACAATCCGAGAATGCGTATGCGCCTATGCTCGTCATGCCTGCGGGGAGCTTCACGTCCGCGAGCACGTCGCAGCCGCTGAATGCGTGCTCGGGCAGAGCCGTCACGCCGTCGGGGATAACTATGCTCTCGAGCGCGTTGCAGTCGTAGAATATGTACGCGCCCATTGATGTCAGCTTCTTGGGGAGGGTCACGCTCTTCAGCGAGCGGCAGCTCTGGAAGAAGCCGTACTCGTAGTTAGGGAGCGATGTGAGGTTGTCGCTGAGCTTCACGTCAGTGAGAGCGTGGCAGCTCACGAAGCAGCCTCCGCCCATCTCGGTGACGCTGTCGGGGACAGTGACCGAGGTCAGCCCCGTGCAGTCACGGAAAGCCTCCGCGCCTATACTTGTAACGCCGTCGGGGATAGCTATGGACTTGAGCGCGCCGCAGCGGAAGAATGCGAATCCGCCGATAGTTTCGAGGTCGGTGCTGAACGTCACCTTCTCAAGCTTGCCGCACTCCGAAAAAGCCGAGCCTCCGAGTGCCTTCACGCCCTTCGGTACCGTGAATTCGGTTATGGCAGTACCCGCAAAGCAGCTCCCGCCTATAGCCTCGCAGCGTCCCGAGAATGTCACCTTCGCAAGGGCTCCGCAGCGGGCAAATGCCGAATCTGCGAGAGATATGCCGTCGGGAAGCTGTATCGCCGTGAGCGCTCCGCAGTACGAGAATGCGTTGGCGCCGATCGACTTGACAGTCGTGGGTATGGATATCGCCTTCAGCTTGTCGCAGCTGTGGAAGCAGCTGTTCGGGATAGCTTCGAGCTCCTCGGGGAAAACGACGTACTGGAGCGCGTTGCAGTCGTAGAACGCGCTCTCGCCGAGAGCCACCGTCTTGCCCTCGAATATCACCTTGTTGAGCCCGTTGCAGTTGTAGAACGCCCTTGCGCCGAAGGTAACGGCGTCGGGCAGGCTGAGATATTCGAGCCCGTCGCAGTAAGCGAAGCACTCGTCGCCGAGCTTTATGCCGTCGGGAAGTATCACACGCGAGAGGGCGTCGCAGTTGCGGAAGCAGCTGCTGCCGAGGCTCTCCGCGCCCGCGGGTATCTCGATACCGAGCAGGGACGGGTCCTCCGCGAACGAATTATTGCCTATGGTCTTGATCCCCTTGGACATATTAACTGTCACGAGCTTGTTGCAGCTGTAGAAAGCCTCGTCGCCTATCGCTGTGACGGTGTCGGGGATAGTTACCTCCCCGAGCGAGTCGCAGTCGCGGAATGCGCGGTAGCCGACAGTCACGATACCGCTCGGTATCTTCACCGAGGTGAGCGCCCTGCCCTTGAAGGCTTCGCTGCCGATAGCGGTAACTGCTGCGCCGTCTATCTTGTCGGGGATAACGACGTCGGCCGCAGTGCCGTTGTAAGCTGTTATCGTGAGCGTGCCGCTCTCCTCCTTTTTGGTGGAGAACTCGGGAAGCTCTGCTGCCGCCTCGTCGGCAGTCTTTGCCGACGGCGACGCGGGAAGCGCTATGGTGTTTATTGCAGCTGCCTCGGACGTATCGTCCTTGGCGACAGTGCCTGCTCCCGCAAACGGCACCGAAGTGACCGTGAGCGAGGCGCTGAGGACTGCCGAGAGCAGCTTTTTATTCAGTTTCTTCATTTGTATCTCTCCCCTTTCATTCGGAAGCCTTGCCCGTAGATGCAGCAGCATATATGGCAAGTATCTTGGACGCGTCCTTGGCGTCGATGAGCGAATCGCCGTTCATATCCGCCGCCTTCTTCTGCTCGTCGGAGAGGTTGCCCTCCTCGCCCGTGGACATCTTCGAGTAGTAAACGAGTACCATCGTTGCGTCCTTGGCATCGACCTTGCCGTCGCCGTTCACGTCGCCGAGCTTTGTCTCGGTGGGAGTGATGTCAACGTCGCTCATCGCGTCGTAGAGCACCTTCTCCGCGGACAAGCCGCTGCCCTTCAGGGTGATGCCGCCCGTTGTGACGCCGTACTTCGTGAGGTCGATGTTCTGTGTAGCGCTCTTGCCTGCCGCGATATCCTTGAAGGAAACAGTGTCGAGGACTCTGCCCGTCATGAGCTCCGCGACCGTGATGTCGTCCGAGCCTGCGGCTGTTCCGTTGTTGGTAACGGTGAGCGCGAGAGTGTTGTTGTCGGTCTTTTCAGCCGATATCTCGAGCACGCTGAACGCTGCCGCGAGCTTGTATGTGCTGTCGTCCGCGAAGGTGTCGCCGTCGTCTGCCGTATTCACTGAAATCGTCAGCTCCTCGGCAGTATCGGGAGTGACCTCCGCCTTTACGTGAGCTGCGCCGTTCACGGGGAGCTCGCAGTCGAGCACCTTGTCGAACACAGCCTTGCCGTCCTCGCCTGCGATAGTCACGTGAACGCCGCTTACAGCGCTGTCGCCGCGGTTCTCGACGGTGAGGTCAACGGGCATAGGCTTGCCCGCCTCATAGTCGTCCTTGTCGTAGTATACGTCGGTGAGCGCGATGTTCGTAATGCTGCTGATGTCGAGGGTGACTATGCTGTTTGCCGTAGCCACGTCATCGGCGGAGACTGCCGCGCTCGTTCTGTCCATTACCGTTACTATCTTATCACCGAAGGAAGCCGCCCTCACGTTTCTGAGATAGTCTCCCTGCTCGGTGAGCTTCACGGGCTCGCTCCATTCTCCCGACTCGCTGTCATATGCCGAGCTGTAGAGGTTGGAGGTCTTGCCGCTGTCAGCCGCTGCCCATATTATGCGGTCGCCGACTATCTCGAAGCCCGCCTGTACCGCGGGAACTCCCTCGTAGAAGAGGTACTCCGCATTCGTGAGGTTCTCGGAGCGGCAGATATTGTCGTCCTGCTCCCAGTAGAGGCAGCTCTCCTCGTCGGAGGCAGCCTTCGCGAATACGGGAGCGGAAACGCTGCCAGACGCGATGATATAGGGCTGAGCCTCGCCGTACTTGACAGTGCGGAGGGTGCGGTCGGACTTGGTATTGAGGTCGTTGTCGTCGTCGGTGACGTACACGATATAAAGCTGGTCATTGTGCGAAGCCGCAGTGAGCTCCGTAATGGCGCTGACGTTGCTTATCACAGCCTCAGGAGCGCTCCAGCCTGCCTCGCCGAGCTCGGACACCATAATGGAGTTTGCGTTGTCCGCGCCGATGTAGCTGTTCTCGGCATTGGATACCCATACCGCGTATGTCTTGCCGTCTGCTGTAGTGATGACAGGCTTCTTGTCGAG
Source organism: Ruminococcus sp. (assembly GCA_030530245.1). Taxonomy (GTDB): domain Bacteria; phylum Bacillota; class Clostridia; order Oscillospirales; family Ruminococcaceae; genus Ruminococcus. The sequence continues at coordinate 1,226 of JAUMVH010000057.1, read as the reverse complement.
CACGTTCTTGTCGGTCGTTATCGCTGTGGGCGTGCCGAACTTGCCTGTCTTGGTATCGAATTCGGAAACTGCGATATTCTGCGCAGCCGTCCAGTCGGTGAGCTCAGCCTTGTCGGTGAGACCCGCAGCCGTGTTCTGATAGATGAGGTACATCTTCCCGCCGTCCGTCCACAGACAGGGAGCATAATCGCCCGTCTTGTCGGAGTCGAGCTGCGCAGGAACGCTCCAGCCCTTGTCGGCGGTATAGACTGTGTACATGAGCCTGTATGCGTTGACTGCGCCGCGTGTCGGGTCGCTGTCGAGGTATACCATAACGAGCTTGTCGCCGATAGAAGCGAGCTGTATCTGCGTCGTGTCGAGCGCGCCGCTTGCGAGCTCGGTGAGCGAGAGATAGCCGCTGCTGCTCGGTATCGCTGTCTTCTTGTCGGCAGTCCATACGCTGCCGCTTGCTGTGTCGTCGAGGGTGTAGAGCGACTCGTCGTAGATAAGCGAGTACATCCCGCCGAGCGAAGCCGTCTTGCCCTGCTGCTTGTCGCGTTTCGAGTAGAGGACTATCGGGTCGTCGGGACTCAGCAGCGATTTTTTCAGCTCGAACGGTCCGATATACGCCTTGACCCCGACCTCATATTCAAAGGTTATCTTATTCAGTCCCCTATCCTCGGGAACTACCGAGAGAAGCGTCACGAAGAATGTGATGCTGACCTCGCCGTAAACGCCCGCGGCAATAGCTCCCGCGACGCCTACGCCCGCGAATACCTCGCCCGAGACCTCCGCCTCGACGGAGAGGCTTCCCGTTACCTCGAGGTCGCCTTCGTTGCACTCTATCGTGAACGAGGTGTTCACGTTGAGCTTGAGACCTACGCCGACGCTTATCGCTACGGGTACGCTCGCGACAACTATGGTCGTATCCCACTCATACTTGAACTCGAACTGTATCAGGAGCTGTCCGCGGAAGACGATACCGCCCGAGCGGACGCACTCCGCAAAGCCCTTCTCGGGGTCATAGCTCGCCGACAGCGCGCCCATTACGTTGCATTCCGCCGATAATTCGCCGCCCTTGAGCGGGTTCTTCTTGATGGGAGCGCTCTTTATGTCGTCAGCCACCTGCTTGATAGTCTTGCCCTTGTACTGCTCGATTATCTTCTGAGCTTCCTTGAACTCCTTCTGTATGCACTCGTCGTCATCGTCGTCGTCGAACGCTGCCTTGCGGCCGCGACGCGCGGGTT
>JAUMVH010000269.1 GCA_030530245.1 Ruminococcus sp. | reverse complement strand
AACTATTTCACTGACTTTTACGCCAGAGATACGTCGAAGAAGATACGTGCAGTATTCAGGGCAAAAGGTGAGCGTGGCGAGCGTGTCGGGACTTCAATCCCATACGGATATATGAAAAATCCCGATAACCCGAAACAGCTTATCCCTGATCCTGTAACCGCACCTGTGGTACGGCAGATATATGAACTGTGTGCTGACGGCAAAGGTACAAGAGCTATATGTAGGTACTTGGAAGAGCATGAAGTTGAGAGCCCCGGAGTTTATGAGTTTCACACCAAAGGAACAAAAAGTAAGCACCCCGACCTTGAATATCCATATCTATGGACGCAGAGTACAGTCAGAGATATGCTTTCAAATCGAATATATTGCGGTGACACCGTGAACTTCCAAACGTACAGCAAGTCCAACAAGCTGAAGAAGCGTATCAAGAATGATCCCGAAAATATTCTCATATTTGAGAATACACATGAAGCGATAATAAGCCGTGAACTGTTTGCCCTTGTGCAGAAGCATTACGAGGGAAGAAAGCGTCCCGACCGACAGGGCGATACGGATAAATATGCTGGATATGTCTACTGTGCTGACTGCGGGGCGAAAATGTATCTTCACCGCGGCAAGAACATAAAGCCTGAGAACAACTACTATCAGTGCGGCGGATATCAGACCAAAGGCGGCAGCTATTGCTCTGTCCATCACATCAAAGCGAGAGTACTTGATGCAATAGTATTAGGTCAATTGAGAGAAATGACTGCCTACGCGAGGGAGAATCCGCAGAAGTTCTATGAAGCGGCAATGCAGGATGGTGAAAAGAAAGCTCAGAAACTGCGAAAAGAATCCGAGCAGAAGAAGTCAAAGCTGGAGAAACGTAACAAGGAGCTCGACAACATCATTCGATGCCTTTATGAGGACAGAGTGTCAGGGCGATTGTCTCCTGAGCGTTACGACAGCCTCGCGGCAGGCTACGAAAAGGAACAGTCCGAACTGAAAGCCGAGCTTGATGAACTCTCGAAACACCTCGACAATATGAGTTTACAGGAGAGGTACGTGCAGGACTTCATTGAGAAGGCAAAGGCTAACATAGAAATGAAAGAGGTAACTCCCGAACTGCTCAGAGCATTCATATCTCGTATCGAAGTATACGAAAAGCCTGAGAAATATTCGAGAAATTGCGGTAACACGATACTGATACGTTACACATTTCAGACAATCCACGAGCCTGTGCCGATACTTAAGCCGTCCGAAAACAAGACGTTTGCACAGGCAGCTTGTTAAAAGAGAAACCGAGTGGCTCAAAACCACTCGGTTTACATAAGAATTTAATAAAGTTCCGTTAAGGACAGCACGCACAGGTCAGCTTTTCTTGTTTTATCAGAGCCACTCCACGGTTCCCGGGGGCTTTGAGGTTATATCGTAGACTACGCGGTTCACGTGCTCGACCTCGTTGCAGAGGCGGTTCGACACGCGCGCGAGGACGTCGTATGGGATACGCGCCCAGTCCGCGGTCATGAAGTCGTCGGTAGTCACTGCGCGGATAGCGATGAGGTGGTCGTAGGTGCGGTGGTCGCCCATAACACCGACGGTGCGCACGTCGGGGAGCACCGCGAAGAACTGCTTGAGCTCGCTCTCTATGCCGCTCTTGGCTATCTCGTCGCGGAAGACGGCGTCGGCGTCCTGAAGCACCTTTATCTTCTCCTCGGTTATCTCGCCGAGTATGCGGACTCCGAGTCCCGGACCCGGGAACGGCTGTCTCCACACGAGCTCGCGCGGTATACCGAGCTTCTCGCCGACTGCGCGGACCTCGTCCTTGAAGAGGTCGGCGAGCGGCTCTATCGTGCCCGCGAACTTGATATCGTCGGGCATTTTTACCATGTTGTGGTGAGTCTTAATGACGGCGGTGCTGCCCTGTCCCGCTTTATTGCCCTTGCCCGACTCGATACGGTCGGGGTATATCGTGCCCTGCGCGAAGAAGCCGTCGGCTCCCTGCTCGCGAATCTTGTTCCAGAACACGTTGTAGAACTCGGTGCCGATGATCTTGCGCTTCTGCTCGGGGTCGGTGACTCCCTTGAGCGCGGCGAGGAACTGCTGCTGACAGTTCACGCGGACGAAGTTCATATCGAAAAGGCGGGTGAAGGTCTCCTCGACGAAGTCGCCCTCGTCCTTTCTCATCAAGCCTTGGTCGACGAAGACGCAGGTGAGCTGCTTGCCGACCGCGCGGGAGAGGAGTCCCGCCGCAACGGAGGAGTCAACGCCGCCCGAAAGACCGAGAATGACCTTTT